>NZ_JAAHGU010000015.1:0-98189 GCF_010692685.1 Okeania sp. SIO2F5
ATTATCTCTCCCCAAATCTTCCCTCTTAACCTTTTCTCTCTTACCTTCTGTCTCCTGTCTCCAGTATAGCTGTCTCCTAGTCAAAAAAACTTGATATTTATATGAAGATACGGTTAGGGGTTCTATATGAAAATCAATGTGGGAAACAGCGCATCACATTACAGTAATGTGATGCGCCGATTATTTAAAGAGGACTGAACTCCATAACTGTCACACTTGTGCCAGTATGAACGATTTGTTCGAGTTGGAAACCACTTGCTGCAAACAAATCTTTGTATTCTTGTTCGGTACGCCAATAACCTCCAGGATTAGTAATCATCATTTGCACTGCAGCTAAAGCTGGTATTGTGCCATCGGGATATTCTACAGGCGCTCCCACAGAAGGAACTAAAGTTTGTAAAAGTATAACCCGACCATCTTTTGAGAGAGCTTCTCGACAGTTAGTCAGTACCTTGATAGAATCTTCGCGACTAAATACCGATAGAAAATATTTCATTACAATTGCATCGGCACCTTTTGGTAAAGATTCCAAAGCACTCCCACCAATAACTGTTACTGCATCATTAACTCCATGTTTTGCCAGATTATTAGGAGCAGTTTCTACTTCATGGGGTAAGTCAAACAAAATACCTTTACAGCCGAATCTTTTCACAATATTGGCAATTAATGTACCTTGATTTCCTCCCACATCCATTACTGTCTGAAAACGACCAAAATCATAAACTGCAAATAACGGGTCAACAACTTCAGTAGTTAAATAACTCATGGCATTGTTGAACAGGTTTTTACTTTTGGGATTTTCTGTCATATAGGAAGTATAAAAATCCTTACCTTTTGCTAATTCAAAAGGAACTTCTCCAGTCTTTAAACTGTTTTCTAATTCTCGCCAACCATCCCACATATTAGGCTCTGTAATGTGCATTAAAAAATCACCGATAGAAGGGGAACCATTAGTAATCAGAAGTTCCGATAATTCTGTAGAAGCAAATACCCGTCCAGGTTTTTCTAAAAAGACACCTAAATGAGCTAAAGCACGCAGCACAACATAAAGTTTTTCTACTTTTGTGCCTGTTTTTTCTGCTATTGCTTCAACGGTTTGTTGTCCGTTATGCAGCAATTCTGGTATACCTAAATTTGTTGCTACATAAACACACTGACTTTGCCAGTAACCGTAAATAATTCGATAGATTTTCTTCTTAGATTCTGAGGCAGATCCTAACATAATTAAGCTCCAATTTTTTTACTAACTATATGATAAAAGCAAATACTCTCAAAAAGGTACTTAAACTTATTTGTTCCATTAGACATCTCCTCCAAAAGACGGAACAGGGTTAACGAAGTCAGAAGTCAGAAGTCAACCCACCCCTAACCCCTCCCAGGAGGGGAAGTCATAAGTTATTTTTGTAATACCAATTTGAAAAAAGAATGTTACGAATAATCAGCGTGATTAAAAGATTTTAAAAGAGATGTCCCTTTGACAAAAAAGATAATTTATGCCCTAAAAAAATGGTATTAAAGCCATTCCTATACGACTCCTGACTCCTAAGAAATATCCTAGCTATTTGTAGCAAACATTTATCAATTTGGTATAACGGGGATTTGAGCAAGCCTCCAAATAATTGCGAATTGCTATAACTGATAGCTGGTAGCTAACTGCTGAATACTTACCTACTTTAAATGCTCACTCAAACGTTCTGCTAATACTTTATTGTTTGGTTCCTTGATAAATGTAAAATGATTGCCAGGAACCATAACTACCTCCATATCAACTACATCTAAAATAGCATACATTTCTACCCAAACTAATTGCGGATCTATTCCATGAGGATGCTTTTCTTCCGCACGAAAGACTGTTACTTTTCCGGAATAAGGCCGACGTTTATAACTATAAGTTGCCTTCAAAGTGCCAATAATTACATCAATAAACCGCCGATTTTGTTCGCGAGTCGCTTCCTGGGGAAATAACTCTAATTTTTCCGCTTTATCAATAATAAACTCTATTTGCTCCTCTGAACTTAGCCCAATTAATTCATCCTCACTAACTAAATTAGTTATACCAAACATTCCTCCAAAATAACGACTTAATACACCCCTCATGTACAAATTATCAATCTTTTTATTGTGGTCTAATAGAATAGGAGCCCAAGGATCTAACAAAGCCAATAAACTAACTTTTTTCCCTTGTTGAAGTAACTGCTGTGCCATTTCAAAAGCAACAACTCCACCAAAAGACCAACCACCAATTTGATAAGGCCCTTCTGGTTGAAATTCTTGAATAGTTTTGATATAGAACTCAGCCATATCTTCCACATTTGTGAAGATTTTTTCTCCTTCATTAAACCCCTGTGCTTGTAAGCCATAAAAAGGTTGATTATTACCTAAATAACGGGACAATTCTTGGTAATAAAATACATGACCTCCCGCCGGATGTACGCAGAAAAATGGTTGCTTATTTCCCTGAGTTTGCAAAGGAACTAGAGAAGAAGAAATAACTTGATTTTCTCCTCGGATTAAACTTGCTAAATCTTCAATTGTGGGATTAGTAAACAGAGTAGATAAAGGTAATTGTTTGGCAAACTTTTGCTGAATTTTTGCCATTAAGTTAACTGCTAAAACAGAATGACCTCCTAACTCAAAGAAATTATTTTTAATTCCCACCGGATTAATATTGAGAATATTTGACCAAATTTCTGCTAACTTCCCTTCAATATCATCTCGTGGTGCAACAATATTATTACTCTCACTAAAACTAGAAATATCTGGTACAGGTAAAGCACGACGGTTAACTTTCCCATTCGGAGTTAACGGTAGTTGTGACAAAACCACAAAAGCTGAAGGCACCATATACTCTGCCAACTTTTGTTTTAGATATTGTTTGAGTTGCGGTACAATTTCTTGATTCGCCTCAGTTTCGGGCACAATATACGCCACTAAACGTTTATTACCAGGGTTATCTTCCCTTGCCAAAACTACTGTTTCTTTAACAGTGGGATGTTGACTGATAGTCGTTTCAATTTCTCCAATTTCGATCCGAAAACCTCGAATTTTGACTTGGTTATCGATGCGACCAATAAATTCGATATTACCATCAGGAAGATAGCGAGCTAAATCTCCTGTTTTGTATAGTCTGCTTTTTCCTCGATCGCTAAACGGATTGGAGATAAATTTTTCCGCAGTCAGCTCCGGACGATTAAGATAACTATTTGCTACACCAACTCCACCAATATATAGCTCCCCAGGAACACCCATGGGAAGTGGTTGTAGATCGCGACTAAGAATGTAGAGTTGATTGTTAGCAATAGGACGACCAATGGGAGGAAGTGCTGGCCAATTTACCGCAGTTCCTTGTAAAGTATAAGCAGAAACCACATGACTTTCTGACGGTCCGTACTGATTTTGCAACCTACAGTTGGGGAGTCGTTTCATCAACTCAATTAGGTCTGGAGTAATCTGTAATTGTTCGCCTGCTGTAACAATTTCACGCAGTTGTGGCAAAGTTTGACATTGAGCAGCAACTGTCGCTAACTGCTGCAAAGCGACAAATGGTACAAATAGTTTATCTACTTCGTTATCAACCATAAACTGCATCAAAGCAAAACTATCGCGCCTGACTTCTTGAGAAACTAAAACCAGAGTACCGCCTGAATATAACGTTGAAAAAATTTCTTGGAAAGATACGTCAAAACTGATAGGAGCAAATTGTAATGTTTTTGCACCTTGACCAATAATTGCTTCCTGTTGCTGCCACATAATTAGGTTGACCAAAGCGCGTTGACTCATGGCAACTCCTTTAGGTTTACCTGTGGAACCGGAAGTATAGATGATGTAGCCTAGATTTTCGGGTTTAGCCACTTTTGCTAAATTTTCTGTAGGCAATTGAGCGATCGCTTCCCAATCTTTATCCAAACAAACAACCTGTGCTTGATGCTCCGGCAATGATGTCACTAATGATTCCTGAGTTAGCAACACTGATACTTGTGCATCAGCAAGCATATAAGCTAAACGTTCTGAGGGATAGCTTGAGTCGAGCGGTACATAAGCTCCTCCTGCTTTCAGGATTCCTAATATACCTACGACCATTTCCAAAGAACGTTCTACACATATTCCCAAGTGTGTTTCTGGCTTTACTCCCAACTTTTGTAAGTACTGAGCTAGTTGATTTGCTTTGGCATTCAACTCTGAATAAGTCAGTTTTTTATCTTCAAAAATTACTGCTATTCCATCTGAGTTTTTTTCTACTTGACTCTCAAATAATTCATGGATACATTTGCCTTGAGGATAATCTGTTTTTGTATTGTTCCACTCCACCAATATTTGCTGTTTTTCCCTCTCACTCAGTATCGGTAACTTATCTACTTCTGTCTGAGGATTTTCTATAATTGCTATTAGTAAATTCTGGAAATGTTCAGCAATTTGAGTCACAGTTTCCGCTGCTAATACATCACTATTGTATTTCCAATCAACCCAGAAATATTCCTCTAACTGAATTGCTTCTAAACTGAGTTCAAAATCTACCTTTTGCTGTGGGAGTTGATAATATTCTAATTCTAATTCTTTGGCATTAAATAATTTATCGAACTTGTAGTAACCAAAGGCTGCTTGACAGATAGGAGAATAACTCAGATTAGATAATTTGAGTTGTTGTACAAGTAGAGCAAATTGATAATCTTTGTAGCTTTCTGTTTCAAATACTTTTTTACTGACTTGAGTCAAAAAATCTGTAAACTTGAGATTCCCTGAAATAGAATCTCTGATAACCGTAACATTAGTAAAATTGCCAATAACTCCAGGGAATAATGGTTGATTTTCTCGGTTTTGTAATAAACCTACAAGTAAATCTTCTTCTCCTGTGTAGCGGTAAAGCAGGGCTTTAAATACTGCTAATAGTATTTCTTCGACCTTGACTGTTTCTGTTTTTGCCAGTTGTTCAATTTGTTTAATTAATTGTAAATTTATGGTATGCTTTATTGATTTTCCATTATAAGTTCTAATGGTTGGACGAGGAGAATTTGTTGGTAATTCTAACACTGGTAATTCATCAGCCAAATTCTGTTGCCAATAATCACCCAATTGTTTTCCTTCTGAACTATTGAGCAAGTCTAATTCTTTCTGAATATAATCTTCATAAGACTTATTTAATATGGGTAAATCTAGAGATTCATGATTAATTTTTGATTCATAGAGAGCAACAAATTCATTTACTAATATTAATAAAGACTCCCAATCTCCAGCTATTTGATGAACAGTCAATAACAAAATATTCTCTGTTACCGAACGTTTAAATAAACAAGCACGAAATACCCCGCTATTTTCTAAGTTAAAAGGACGTTTGAGCGAGTCAGATAAATGCCCTTCTAACTCCTCATCGCTCCAAGATGAAGCAGAAATTTGTTCAAAATTAATATCGACATTTTCCTGAATTGTTTGAACTATTTTTCCATCTTGTTCGTAATAGATACTGCGAAGAATAGAGTGACGTTCAATTAATACTTGTAGTGTATCTTTTACACTTTGAATATCCAGAGGTGATTTAATCTGAAATGCTACAGACACTTTGTCTGTTAAACCTGTAGCTTTGAATTTATACAGAAACCAATTTGCTTGCTGTATGTAGGAAGTAGAAATTGATCGTAAAGTAGACAAAATTTGATTCCTCTTTAATTTAGCGAATATTGGCGTTGCTGATTTGAGGTATGATATCAGTTCTGGAGAAGAGCGCTAACAAAAAACTTTCTCTTCTACTACTTTCTTCTTATTTCTTCCCTCCTGAGTCCTGACTCTTGACTCCTAAAAAATTAATATCATACACTAATTCAGCAATGCCTTTAGTCATTTTCCAGCTTGATAGCAGATGTGCTAGAAATAGCCAAATACATTCCAAATAAAATTACAAAGAAACTTACAACAGTCAAAAAATTCAGGCTTTCTGAGAAAATAGCCCAACCTTCCACCGCACTGAGAGCAGGAATAATCAACGCCACTAAGCTACTAAACCCGGCAGATAACTTTTTGAGACAATAAGCCCAAAGTCCCATAGCAAGCATTTGACTAACGAGAGCTTGGGCAATTACTGCAAACCACCCATTTATCGAAGTTGGGAAAAGTTGCTCTTTGGCAATTAGAACAACAGGTAACATAAATAGAAAACTTGTTGTTGTAGACCAAGTCATAATAGTGACAGGGCTTAAATTACTACGGAGTCGCTGAATGACAAGTGGATGTATTCCAAAAAACACTGCTGAGAGCAAAGCTGCTAAACTTCCTAATAGTTCTTGGCTCATCCTCAATGATAACAGTTCTTTTGCTTCTAGTAAAGTTGCTCCAAAAATCGCAACTACCATACCAATCAAAAATCGATTGTCGAAAGTTTGACCTAAAGCTAGCCATCCTCCTAAGACGGTAAATATTGGCACCAGATTATGGATCATGCTAGAGTTAGCAATACTCGTTTGATTTAAAGACCAAGCCCAAAGCATTAGACCTACTGATATAAGAACACCATCTATTATTAGTAGCTTTGCCCTATTAACTAGATGGTGCTTCTGTTGTTCGAGTTGAGTTTCTTTATTTTGGTCTCGGTGGCGTGCTGTCAATAAAGTATTTAGCAGCCAAAAGGCAACAGCGGCTATCCAAAAACGATTAAATGCTGTAGCGTTTGGTCCTATTTCCAGTTCGCTCAAACGGATAAAAATGGGTGAAAAAGAGAGACAGATTATGCTAGCTGTTAATGCAACTAAGGAATCTATCGGTAAAAATGAGACAAACTGTAGCTTTAATAATTTTGCTTGAGCATTCATCTTTTTTTTCTAGGCTAAGTCAAATGGGAATGATAATAACGATAAATTAAGGCTGCTGAATAGCCAGTGTCCTAATTAGAACAGGACTTACCCATGAGGTACGAAAAACTAGGACTTGAGATTGCTTCCCTAGACGGAAATACGTTGAGGTGCTTGTCACCCCTTGAGACTCTAATGTTTACTTATCTGTAGGGACGTTGCATGCAATGTCCCTACCCACTCCCCTACTCCCCACTCCCTAACTCCTCTGCTCAATAAAATGAGAAATGGTATTATCAAAATAATATGGGTCGCGCAACCCTGCCTTTTAAGGCGAAATGTTTTTGGAGGCTTGCTCAAATCCCCTACTTCCCCTCCTGGGAGGGGGAGGGGCGAGGGGTGGGTTAACTTCTGACTTTTGACTTCTGACTTCTGACTTCATTAAATCTTTGCTACTTGCTCTGATTTGCTGTACTTAAACAATGAACCACAAGCTACGCGAGTTCTCCCTGCTGCTGCACTCCACAGTTGCAAAGCCACATCTTCTAAACTTTGCCCATCAGCTTGAAGCATCCGAGAAATCATGCTAATTTTGCCGAAAGACCAAAATAATCCTGCTTCAAGCAGATATGGCTCATTGGTTTCTGCGTGTACTCGGAAGTCATACAAGGAGTAATCACGACATCCCAATGCAATATGAGCCTTCTTAGCACTATCGCCAAGTTTCTTGAATAGTTCTGGTGTGACATTCGCTGGACATACTGGCTTCACTTCTGGTTTCTCAGGTTGTTTTCCAGGAGTTCCGTCTGATTTTAGCTCCAACTTATCATGTACAGTTCTAATAGGGTGTTCCTCCGTGACTAAGTACTCTATCATCGGCAAGACGGACAACTTACCTTCATACTCAACCACACCTACACGAAATTCCCTTCCAGGAATATAATCCTCCACTAACAACGTCTCGTCTAGTTTAAACCCAACTTTCAATGCTCCCTCTATTTGAGATTCATCCCACACCAATGTCACACCCAAAGAATTGTCTTCCGAGGTAGGTTTCACTACAAAGGGCGGCTCCATTGTTAATTTATCTCCTCGGCGTAGTTGTTGTGCTTTGGCAACCAGGACATCAGATGCAGAAACAATGCTCCTTGTCTGTGCTTTGTTAGTTGCTAATGCTGTGCAATGGGATGGCGACCCAACCACGGGGATACCAATGATATCCTCAAATAAAGCCCTGAAACTGGTCATTCCAGGAAAGCAGAACATATGGGGAACTACTACATCAATCTGAGGTAGTCGAGGAATCATATCCTGGAGAGACATCTTTTCTGACAAGGAATCTAAGGATGTTCCTAACTGCCAAAGACTGTCAGGATTTACGACTGCATAGTAGCTACTGACACCCACTGGTTGTACTACTTCTTTGGCGTAGATTATTGATAAGTTGTAGTAAAAGTCAGAGACAATGGAACCTGCGAGGTGCAATACTCGTAACATTGGCATTGTCTTTAAGGATGAAGGTTGAGTCTGAGAAATTTTTTCTAATGTCATAATTAGTTGTTTTGTTTCTATTAAATTAGTTAATTGTGTCCTAAATTTTAACAAAACAAAAAAAGTAGAAAAATTAATTTTTATTAATTTTGACTAGTTTCAGATCACGAATATTAAATATATTACCAAAAACTGTAGGACTTTTCTAGGTGATTTTGTATTGAGTCTACTGTGGACTACAGCCAGACAATAACATCCCCTAGCTTCCACTTAAATATTACTGCATTTTTCTATTTTTTTTCCCCAATTATTTAGCCTAATATTCTGTTATTTTACTTTGAAGGTAGTTCTTTTTCATTAGTTTTCAATGTTTGATATTCATCTGAAAAACAAACTGTAATTTTATCTTAGATGAAGCTAAACTAGTGCCGCTACACGGAAGTTAAAAGTCAAAACTTAAAAGTCAATCATTTTTGATTTGTAATTGTTTTAGGATTTTGTAACTGGTCAGTTATTTCCACCATCCTGCACTAAGGAGATTTTCAATCAAGTTCATAAAATAAAATTAAGGGGTTGCTGAATCAATGAATATTTTGGGAAGTTGACATTCCATATATTTCCCTTATACCTTCCCTCCAACTCCTGACTCCTTACTCCTGGCAAAAAACTGAATCGCCGACAAATATCCCAAATGCGTTCTATAAATACTGATGATATTAAAGCTTCTAAATCCCCGAGTATTTCGTCTCTGGTTAATAATGAGATGTCATTTAATTCTAGCAAAGCTCTCAACTTTTGCCTTCAATAAGAAGGTTCAACTTTCGGTTTGATAGCAGACCTACTAGAGATAGCCAAATACATTCCCAATAAAATTACAAAGAAACTTACCGAAGTCAACAAGCTAAGATTTTCTGAGAAAATTGCCCAACCTTCGACAGCGCTGAGAACAAGAATAAATAACGCAACTAGACTAGTAAGTCCAGCAGATAACCTTTTGAGAGAATAAGCCAAAAGTCCTATACCTAACATTTGAGCAACAACGGCTTGAGCAATAACTGAAAACCAACCAGTGAAAGAACTTGGAAAAAGTTGCTCTTCAACAATTAGAGCAAAAGGCAATAATAATAGAGAGCTAGTTGCCGAAGACCAAGTCATAATCGTGATTGGGTTGATATGAGCTCGGAGTTGCTCAACTATCAGTGGGTGTATGCCAAAAAATACTGCTGAAAGTAATGCTGCCAAATCTCCTAGTAGTTGTTGGCTGACTCTTAGTGATAAAAGGTCATTCATTTCTAATAATGCAGATCCAGCGAGCGCCACAAACATACCTAGCAGAAATCGATGGTCAAAGGTTTGACTTAAAGCTAGCCACCCTCCTAAAACAGTAAATATGGGAACCAGATTATGCATCATGCTAGCGTTGGCAATGCTTGTCTGAGTCAAAGACCAAGCCCAAAATGTTAGACCCATCGAGAGAATAACCCCATCTGCTATCATAAGTAGCTTGGCTCTGTGAAGTAGATGGGGTTTTTGTTGATCTGATTGGATTTCCTTTTGGGTTTCCTTTTTTCGTTCTCGGTGGCGCACAGCCAAAAATCGACTCACTAACCCAAAGGCAACAGTCGCAATCCACAAGCGATTAAATATTGCGGCATTGGGACCGATTTCATATTCGCTTAAACGGATGAAAATTGGTGATAAAGATAGACATATCGTCCCACCCATCAATGCAGCTAAACAGTCTATCGGTAATGATAAGAATAATTGTAATCGTGATACTTTATTTGGAGCATCCATCTTTTTCCGTCTCGATCAAACTGATACAAAGTAGTACAATTTTTTTATTTACTCAACTCTCTAGAGTCGGTCAAAAAATAAACAATTCCATAAACAATAAAGCCTGTAGCCATACCGGGAAGTACTTCATAAATAGCACTAGATAACCCAAGTCCTAAATCCCAGGCTATAGAAACAATAATTCCAATAATCATCATGGCGATCGCTACTGGCACACTTATAGGTTTTTGCCAAACCCGCAATACCAATAATGGGCCTAAACCACAAGCTAAAATTGACCAAGAGAAAATTACTAAAGCGAATACGTTATTGTCTCCTGTTAGGGCAATTACTAATACAATAGCTGTGACAACTAACGTGGCAATTTTAGCCCTTCTATAAGAATTAGCTGTAGTAGGAATCAAGTCTTGACTCAATGCAGCCGAACAAGATAGAATCTGAGAGTCTGCTGTGGAAATTGCTGCTGAAAATAATCCTGCTAACATTAACCCCACCATCACTGCTGGTAAAAGTTCCATAGATAGATAAGGTAATGCCAATTCTGGGTCACTTGATGTGATTAAATCTGGCAACAATGCTCTTGCAGTTAACCCAACACCGAAGGCTGTGGCAGAGTTTATTTGACCGCAGACAAATTTAATGTTTCGAGCAAAAGCCACATTCTCTGCGGAGTCAATTGCCATTGCTCGTACTAATATATGAGGCTGACCGACAGCGCCAAATCCTGCCACTATCCATCCCAAAAAGTAAGGGAAAAATCCCCAAGGCAGATTAGCGGGAATCAAATTTGTTAAGGTGGGGTCAATTGCATTGAGTTTTGTCCAAAGTTCTCCAAACCCACCACAGTTAATCAAACCGACTATACACAGAACTAATAAGGAGCCAATCATCAAAATTGCCTGCACTGAATCAGTCCATATAGAAGCACGAATGCCTCCTGAAAAACAGTATATAACGACAATTACAGCTCCAATGATAACTCCTAATTGATAGTTCCAGCCAAATATTGCATTTAGTCCTTTGCTTGCTGCTACCAGTTGAGCTGAAGCATAAGTACCGAGAAAAGCAATAGTAATTAAGGCTGAAATTATTGTAATCAAGCGCCCGTTATTTTTTCCTGACCTTAGATTTTCTTGACCGAGGAATGAGGAAACTGTATCTGAATTTGTTTGTTGAGAGACTAACCTCAACTTTTTGAATATCAACCACCAAGCAATATAGTCTCCTATTGCCCAAGCAACAGGTATCCAAATGGAAGCAACTCCTACTTTGTAGGTAAAGCCAATTACTCCAATGAATAAATATCCACTCTGACCTGTTGCCATTGCTGATAAAGCTGTCAACCAGGGATTAACATTTCTACTAGCAAGTAGGTAATCATTTGTTGTGTTTTGTTTTTGGGTTGCGGAGTAAATGCCTACTACTGTAAATGAAAGTAAAAAGGCAATAAATGTTATCGCAATCCAAATTTGTTGATCCATAAAAATTGATGATTTAACCTTAGTAGAAATCTGTTTTTTCTTTCTTAATTTCTGGTAAGCATTTAGCTGCCAGCTATCAGATCTCAGCTTCATTTAAAGCAAGCTAGTCCTTCTTGTACTTCAATTCTCTTGTTGAAAATGTAGTATAAGTTAAACAAATGCTTGCTTCATTTATTCATTCATTAAAGAAAATGAGAGCTAAACGCTTACGGTTTCTGAGCTTACATTCTACAGAAATCCAATTTGTTAATCTCCGCCCAATTCTACTAATTTCCCAATATTAAAATCAATTCTTACCCACCCCTTTAATTTTTGCAGATTACCTAACAAAAGTAAAGGAATTTGCCAATGGTGTACCATCAAAAATGGTAAGGGGTCATTTATTTGAAAAATACCATCTGTTCCTTGAAAAATTCTGTTAATCCAAGTTTTTAATTGTCCCAAAGATCTAATTCCTGTCAGTCGCCATAATTCATGGTAAGTCCAATAAGTAGGTTTACTATTTGGCAGTGGTATTAGTGAGGCTTCATTTTCATCTTTACTATCTTTCAAATAAGCATCTGCTACTCCTGGATGGTCGTAAAATGTTGTAATAGCTGAGTGAGTTCTAGGATTACATTCTATGGGATAAACTCGACCATCTTCTGTTTGAATAAAGTCAAAGGATATTTGCCCAGTAATATTTAATTCTCTGACAAATTTTTCTACCCATTGATAGATTTGAGGTCTATCTACATGATGATAATTGACTTGAAATTCTGATGATTCGCAACAACAATAGAGTCTAACTTTACCCTTTCTGACAGTGCTATGGGTACAATATTCTTTGCCTTTCACAAATTCCTGCATAATCCAGGGTTTCTGTTCGCTAATCGGCAAACTATTGACAAATTCCTCCATTTCTGCTTTTGAATTCATGGGCAGTTTTGTCATATCTAAACGACGCACTGAATCGTAAGGGATACTTTTGAGAATATATTTACTCCCATCAGTAGCAAAGTCAAAATTGAGAACTTGTTCAGGATTTGTAATTAAAAATGATTTTGGTACAGATAAACCAAAACTTTTAGCTTTTTCAATAAATGTAAATTTATTATCTAATAGTTGCGTAATTTCAGCGTCAAAATGCAATACTTCACAATGTTCCGATATAAGTGGTTTTGCTAAAGATTCATAGTAGCTTCCTGCCGGACTAGAAACTGGAATAAATACATCTATCTTTTCTTTTTTAATAATCTCTAATAATCCTTGAGAATAGCCTTCCCAATCTTTTTGGGGAAAGGGTAATGTGTAGAAACCTGTAACAGCATTAGAAAATCTATTTCCTGATAACCAATATTTATTTGCTTCTAGCAGAAAAACTTTGTGCCCTGCGGCATGGAATGAACGGGCAAGTTGCAAACATTTTGTCATTTTTGCACCCGTAATTAGGATGTTTTTTGGGTTTTCAGCTACTACTTTTTTTTGAAAAGGTTGACTGATAAAATTCCATAGCAGCGATGGTATTACTTTCAGGAAATTGAAAGGTAAAACAATTAATAATAAAATTAGAGTGCCGAGATTTTGGAAAAGTGCATAAGCACGTCCTTGAACAAATAAAATTAGTGCCATGTTATTATTTATAATCAGGAAAAAAGTGTTAAGTTTTTGAGAATAAAAATTTAGCTGTAGAGGTAGGTCTAAGTATTAGCTTTTCTGTAGAGGATTATTATTTTTATCCACTAAAATAACTTGAGGACGATGTAGAAGTGCTTCTTCTGGTGTCATTTGAGCATAAGCGATGACTATTATCTCGTCCCCAACAGCATTTATTCGGGCTGCTGGACCGTTGAGACAGACAATACGACTACCCCATTCCCCTGGAATAGTGTAGGTTTCTAGCCGTGAACCGTTATTGACATTAACTACTTGTACTTTTTCATAAGCTAAGATACTGGCAGTTTTTAGTAGTTCTTCATCAATGGTAATTGAACCCTCATAATATAGTTGTGCTTCAGTTACTTTGAGTCGATGCAGTTTACTCTTAAAAATTGTCAGTAGCATTTGATTATAATTATTTATATCGGTAACACCTATGATGTTATATCATGTCAGGTAGCATCGGTATTGTATAGCAAGGGTAGGGAACAGGGAACAGGCAAGAATACTTAAGAGCAAGAAAAAAACTTAAATTCACTGTAGATATTCACCTTTGGGTTTACACTAATGATACCAGCTGACATGATGTTACCGAATATTCAGGAGTTATATCCAATTATTTATTGGGTTAATAATATCCTCAAACCATAACTACTTTCGTTTAATAATAGTTACCCCATCTCTTAAAGGCAATATAACTTGTTCTACTCTGGGATCTTCTGCAACAAAACGGTTAAATTTAGCGATCGCTTCTCCATTAGCAGCACGCTTTTCTGGTGGGAGATAAGGTTGCCCTTGCAATAAAGTATTATCAACACAAATAAATCCATTTGGTGCTAATAAACTTGTATCTAAGAGAATTCTGAAATATTCTATATACTCTTTTTTATCGGCATCAATAAAGACTAAATCAAAAGTTTCTCCGGCATCTGCCAATTTTTGCATAGTTTCCAAAGCTGGTGCAACTTCGACTGATATTTTCTTCCCAGCAGGAGACTTTTCAAAACAAGCTTTCGCAAAGTCAGCTACATATTGATCCACTTCACAAGCAACTTCATGTCCATCTTCTGGTAGCGCTTCTGCCATTGCTAATGCAGAATACCCGGTAAACATTCCAATTTCTAGGATACGTTTCGCCCCAGTCATGTGAACGAACATTTTGAGAATTTGCCCCTCAATATGCCCAGATAACATCTCCTGTTCTAACTGGCGCACTGTTTCGCCATCAGAAAATCGTAAATTCCAGGGTTCCCGGCGAGTCTTTTCTGCTAATGCTGCTAACGCATCTGACTCCTGGGTAGTATTTTTTTCAATGTAGGGGTCAAGACCTTCTGCTAATTGGTAAGCATCTTTAATAGCTTCAGCAAGTTGGGCAGGTATTTCTACGGTTTCTGCCATCTTGACAGTTTTTTCAAGTTGCTCTACTAAAATACCCAATGGTGTAACTGGTCTGGCAGTGTTTGTATTTACAGTTTCTGTATTTACAACGGTTATCATATTTCTATTCCATTACTATTACTATTGGATAAGTAGAATGGGCAAATACTAAATCATCTATAGCATACGAAAACAAAGTTTTATCCTAAGCATTACAAGGCTTTGAGATTAATTATCGCAGAGGTCTGATGAAAAGTTTGCAGTCTTTGCCCACTATTGTTCTTTTTTTCAAAAGGGAGCAGGGAGGAATTTCTTGTTTTCTCCACCCCACATCACAACTTCTATTTATTTTACTCCAAACCAAGATCACTTAAATACATTTGTTCGCCTTTTCCTTCATTTGGCACAGAGGTACAAAAATTCTTATGTTCCTCCACAGCAGATATTAATAAGTCTGAGGGAACTTCTCCAGCAAAACTACAACTACCAATACCTGTAGGTAAAGGTGCCCATAACCCACTACTACCGCGCTTGCGACGCATATTTTTCTGTCCTTGAATCATCAAATCACTGTCTTCGAGGATAGGATGATAAACTGATAAACCAAGAGAAGAACATAGTGCAACTATTCTGTCGCGATCGCCTTTTTCTAACCAACCCATTTCCATTGCTAAGGTTGCTCCAAAAGCCATGCCAATAGTAACAGCATGACCGTGCATCAATTTGACTGCTGGCTCAAATTTGGGACTCCAGGTGTGACCGTAAGCATGGGGTCTGTCTTGATAGGTCTCGAACATATTTGTTCCCTCATGCTTCATGTAGGAATACAATGCTCGATAAATTACTTCATCAGCTACCTGGATCAGTTCCTCATCCGCATCAAAGTTAGCAAAATGGGTTTCAATTAACCGTGGGCCGTATTCTTCTAGTAAATCAAATAGCACTGGGTCATCAGTTACTGCCATTTTGATAATTTCTGCCATCCCATTACGGATATGACCTTTTGCCAAAGTGCGGAATAAGCTACGGTCTACTATTGTGATAACTGGGGGATGATATGCACCGATACTATTTTTAAATAGCTGACCATTTGTGCAGGTACGAGGAGATGGTCCAGCATCAATAGCTGCAACTATAGAACTTCCGATCATCACATAAGGTGTTCGTCGGTGCTGCAAAGCACAGGCCAAACCTGCCACATCGCTGAGTACGCCACCTCCAATGATTAGTACAGGTTCGTTGCGGGATACATCACAGCCATCTTTACCTAAGAATTGGAGTATGCGCTGAACTGTTTCTGGAGTTTTGTCTGATTCCCATGCACGACATACTAGAGTTTCTAGGGGAATCTCATTGTGCTTAAAATAAGCTTTCAGTGATTCTCCATAAAGTTCATCGACCGTTTGATCGACAACTGCTACACAACGACCACGACTTTTGTAGATTTCTGCCAACACTGGGTTAGATGGGTTTAGTACTCCATATACCAACTTTACTTCTGACTTGAGAGTAAAGGTTGCAGAAATCTCAAATGAGCGACCGTCTTCTACCGCTTTAATTTCTCCACGACCATCGTACCACTCTGAGGTTCGGTACTTCTTTGCATGATCGCGTCGAATACTGGGGTCAAATGTGAAGTCTGGCTTGCTAATTTCTTCGGTTAATGCTGTAGGGGGTAATATTGTGTTGGTCATAATTTTAGTTAGTTAATGGTTTGCTCCGAAATTTTACTTCTTAATAACACACAATCGAAGTTTTTGGTTAAACTTAAAGTCAGTTTATCAGCACATTATAGTACACGAATTCAGTGGTTTTTAGGGATATTACTACTTGCTGAGAGCAGTTTTTTTTCATTAATGCTAATTCAACAACTAATATTTAACGATTAATCATTAGTAATCACCTTTTCTTCAAAAGAATATGACTGACTAATACCACTATCATCAAATCTTGCTACAGTAGTTTATTTTCCTGGTGAAAATATGGATATTAATACTGTAACCACCTTTGTATTCATTTGGTATCAAAAGGCATAATAATATTTTCTCTTGAAAGGATAGGCTTTAAACCTAAAATTATTAATCATCAATTATTCAGTGAATTTTTTTTGCTACTACAGTATTTCCGATCAGTGTACTCTAGTACTGAATGTAAATATTTTAGTACATTTACAATTAATTTTGATCGCTATCTAGGAAATATCTATTAAGTCCTTAGAAATACATTGAAGCAATTTTAGATATCATAAACATAGACAATCTTTGTATAATTTAAAGATTGACTGATGCTATAGACTTAAGAAGTCCTGTCGTAAGAGGTTAACTAGGTGCTAATAATCACTATTTTGTCAACACCAAAACCTATTACAGTTTCCTTATTTGATAGCAAAACTGAATTGATGTCACCATTGGTGTTTTCTTGTTATTTTACTTGTGATCAAAATTATAGCAGAAAAACGATACTCTTGTCGATCTTCTAACTTCCACTTCAAGTTACAACCGTGATTCACGTTTTGATCTGGATTTAACGGCTGCTTGATAGGTATTGTGTTTAGCATAGTTGTCAAATCCTTGTATTAATGACTAATTGACTGACTTGGTAATTTTAATTATGGCGACGTGAATCTAATTTACATTTATGTTTGCGATCGCTTTTTATTCTTTACCACTTGGAATTATAAATTACTTCGTACTGAAGGAGTATTTTAGTAATGCTACTAGAATAACTAGCTTAATGTGTGCCTGAAGGCAGGCAAGGTAAAAGTTCTACATTTTCAACACTGTTAGGAGGTTGGAACTTTGTGCCTCACTTTTAGGGAAGTCACCCTAGAAAAATACTTCATTATCTATGAAATTGTATTAGTGAGGAATGCGTTTTCTCCAACTTTCCAAACTTCATTTCACTATCTTGAGGTTTTAGCCAACACATTCTCAAGGTTTACTGTGTAGCTATTTTCCCCATTCATTCAATAAATTTGGTAGAGCCGTTAGATCACCAAGATATACTGACGTTTTTAGTAATATCCTTAAATTAGGGACATTCAATTTTTTGGACTGTACTAATAAATTCACTTTTGGTTTGCAATGGTTAGGTCATGGCTCTTCAATATGTTAACTATTGTTCTCGTTTGTTAGTTTAACTCTTGATTCGTATCATTTTACTTAATATTAAGTAAATCTTTATTAAGTTTTAATAATTATACATAAATTTAATTAATATTATGCATATATATGATGTTTATATGATATAGTAAATATTTTTATTAGCTTTTTTTTTAAGACCATAGCTTTTACTATAGCTAGAAATACTTAGAACTACATCAGCAAAGTGTGGAATAAGTAATATCATGTCTGGAATAATAACCCTGAAAAAAACTTTCTCATCCTTCTTCTTTTCCTCCTATATAAGCTATTTGGTATCTTGACCTTGATAATAATTTTGAGCCATGGAGTCGTCCGTGAGATAGAGGCAATAGGAGAAAAAGGTGGAAAAATATTTCCATACTCCTCCATAAAGAGTCTGGGGAGATGGGGAGTGTGGGGATATGGGGATATGGGGATATGGAGACCCACCCCTAACCCCTACCAGGATGGGAATATTGAGAAAGATTTGGCAATGGCGCTCAGATGGAAAATTTCTTTATATCGAATTAAACGGATTTGATATAATTAGGATCTTTAGTTTTGCTGTATTGCTATGTTCGACTATAAACCCAAATTCAGTTGAAGTAAGGGATTTAGCCGACACACTAATCTTTGCCAATATCATTCCATAATGTCCAACTCCTTAATACTCGGTATGTTCGGTGGGTTACAGTGGACAGTTAAGATTTTGGTTCGCGACTCATAATTATTGTTGCCTAACCCACCCTACGCCTGGATTTAACATTCCTTTTACAAACAGTCTCTTATAGTTATTACTCCATAACAGAAATATATAAATATCTCTAAGAAGTTATCTAATAAAAAATGGCAAATAAAGAATATCTCGCCCTACTTAATCGGGATGTAATTACATGGAATGAATGGAGACAGAAAAATCTACATCTACAAGCAGATCTTACTAATGTCAACCTCAGAGGTATTAACCTGCAAGGTATTAATTTTCAAGGAGTAAATCTCACAGGAGCGAATCTCTGTTTAACTCAATTAAAAACAGCTAACTTAAGATATGCTAATTTAACTTCAGCTCAACTGATTCATGCTAACCTTACTTCTATTAATCTTCAGGGAGCTAACTTAAGATATGCTAATTTGATTTCTGCAGATCTAAGACAGGCTAACTTAATAGATGCTGATTTAGTTGGTGCAAATTTAATTGGAACTGATTTACAAAATGCTATTTGTCGATATGCTGATGCTACTTCAGCAGACCTGAGAAGAAGCAACTTAGCCAAAGCAGATTTAATAGAAACTAACTTCAGTTATGCTAATCTTAGTCATGCTAATCTCCATGAAGCTGAATTGATTGGGGCTTATTTTTACCAGACTAATTTAGACAAAGCTAATCTGATTGAAGCTCATCTGAGTAGAATTCATTTATCAAATGCTTCTTTAAAGGAAGCAAATCTTTATAAAGCAGATTTTAGGTTTGCAAACCTCAAAAAAGTTAATTTTCTAGGTGCAAATTTGAGGGGGGTTTATTTCCGAGGAACTAATCTAAGTAAGGCTATTTTAATTAGAGCTGATTTGAGAGGTGCTGATTTGAGAGGTGCTGATTTGAGAGGTGCTAATCTTACTGATGCTTTGATTAATGATATTAACCTTTCTGAAGCTAATCTTCAGGAAACAATTATGCCTAATGGTAAAGTTAATTATAATGATGAAACTTGATATTTTTAGTATTTTAACTATGTAGTATAAATACCATTTATGTTTGAGATATGAACAGGGAATTCAATATTTTAGAAAATAGGGAAGAGGTGTAGATTTGAAAAAGTTTTTGTAAGCAGAAAAAATAATAATCTAATTGAAAAACTCATCTAAAAAGATGATAAATCATATTAATTAAAATTTCAGACATACTCTAAGACCGAGAAAATCAAAAAACTAAGTGCTAATGACAAATTACAATATTATTCGCTAGGGCCTTCTAATATTTCTTGTACTTCATTATTAGTTTTGCCTAAAATTCTTGCTATAGGTCCTACTAAGTTTGTATCTACTGCTTTGCCTGCATAAATATCTTTGAGTTGCTCAGGAGAAATTTTATGAATATCACAAAATTTAATAAACTCATGGCCACTAACCTGCAGTTGTTCTTGCCTTTCTCGCAACAAGAGGGCTACCGCTCTTGGTCCATATTTAGGTCGTTCAGCCAGAGCTATATATTTCTGCATTAAGTCATTGACTCTACTTCTTTTTCCTCCCACCCTTCGCAGTAAATCTAGACAAGCTAGCCTTAAAGCTTTGTGTAGCCTTTCCTGCTCATTCATAACTTCTAGAATTTCTTCGGCATATTCAGGTTTACAAATGCCCACTAATTCTCCATCATTTAAAATTGGCACATAGAAACCCATTCCACATTCCCAAGATAATTCTTCATTGGTAGTCATGCCCAAATCTCCTACTTTTCTTTAATTTGCTAGAATTAGAATACTTTACTACGTTATATCAAATTCATTTCTGAGCTGCATAGAATAATATACAACCCATATTCCGCACCACAAAATGTAGTATAGAAGAAGGAGTAAGGAGTCAGAATTTACGAGAAAATCATAGCTACAGTGATTGAGTAAACAATCAAGCAAGTATTTATGATTAATTATTTACTCGGGATTTGATGAACGAAAAAAGTAATTGAGATGATTTGCATAGTATGAATACCTACCAACCTACGGATTTTTATAATACTTTTAATGTTACAAATCGAAGTGCGGAATGTGGGATACAAGACTTATGGCGTTGCACAGTGACAAATTATTTTAGATTTTTGATGAACAATATTTTGGGTTTGAGAATTGCTAAAATGATTAATATTAGGTTTTTTACTCAAAATCTAAACTAATTTTTGGCAATATCATTCCATAATGTGCAAACCCAGACTTATATAATGTTCGGACGGGTCAGTTATAAATATGGTTTGCTGATTAAATCTCAAAACATTGACAGATAAAGGCTTTAGTCTTTTTATTGTCGAAAAAATTGCCTGGTTTTCAGTGCCTCAAGCTCATGCTTATGAGCATTTTGAGCAGACAAGGGCAGAAAAATCAAGGGACAAAACATCCAACTACCTCCTCTATAATTCCCATTTCTCCTGACTCAGTCCTCCCTTGACCATGCATACTTTTTCAGCAAACCCTAAATAAAATTGGTGTTGCTGAAATTTAATGGTAAGTAGCTGAAGGTAAAATTGAAAAACTTATGTTTTACATAGCTAAAAGTCTTATACTATCAGCTTTTTATCCCCCATATTGCCTGTTCCTGCGCACAGCGCTATACTTGCTAATATAAGCATATTTTATAAAAAAAACGAGAACTTTGTCCTCGCTTTTTGAGTGATATTGATATTATGTGAATAAGTCTATTTCACAAAATGTCAATTAGACTGACATTGGAGTAGATGTGGATGCTGCCAACTCTTGCAAACGTTCCTGCTGGTCTTGGGTAATACAAGCTTGAATTACATTTTCTATATCTCCCTCAAGAAGAGGTGCAAGGGAAAAGTTCTGACTCAAGCGATGATCTGTCACCCTATTATCTTTATAGTTATAAGTCCGAATTTTTTCTGAGCGGGAACCAGTACCTACTTGCGATCGCCTCATCGAACTAACTTCTTGTTGTTGCTCTTGTAGCTTAATCTCATAAAGTTTAGCTCGTAAAATTTGCATTGCCCTCTCTCTGTTTTGTAGCTGACTGCGCTCCTGAGTACAGAAAATTCTAATTCCTGTGGGTTTATGAAATAAATCCACAGCAGTTTCCACCTTGTTCACATTTTGTCCACCTGCTCCACCAGAACGAGCCGTTGTTAGTTCAATATCTTTTGCATCTATTTCCACTTCTACATCATCCACTTCTGGCATGATGGCCACCGTTGCCGTTGAAGTATGTACCCTCCCACCTGCTTCTGTCACTGGAACTCTTTGAACCCGATGAACTCCTGCTTCAAACTTCAGCTTACTATAAACCTGTTCTCCCTTAATCTCTAAAATTGCTTCTTTAAAACCTCCCATATCTGCTAAAGATTCACTCAGTAAACTCACCTTCCATTTTTGAGTTTCTGAGTAACGGGAGTACATTCTCACCAGATCCCCTGCCCAAATACTAGCTTCATCCCCTCCTGTACCAGCTCTAATCTCCAACATAATATTCTTATCATCGTTGGGGTCTCGTGGTAGTAGGGCAATTTTCATTTTAATTTCCAGAGATTCCAGTTTGGCTTCCAATTCCTCTACTTCCATTCTGGCCATCTCTTCCATTTCTTGGTCGCCACCAGCTTCTTTCAAGATTTCCTTAGCATCCGCTAATTCTTGCTGACTATTTTTCCACTCTTCATAAGTATTTACCACCTCTTCTAATGAGGAGCGTGCCTTAGCTACTTTTTGGAACTCAGTTGGATCTTTTGCAATATCTGGATCTGCTAAACGTAGAGTTAATTCATTGTAAGTTTGCTCAACGGATTTTAATTTTTCTAGTAAATATGTTTCAGCCATTGTCAGTTGTCCCTTGTCTTAATTAGTATTTTGTTTATGGGGAATTTTTTGTGAGATGTTGATGTTAATTGTTGTCCATAAAATATTACAGACAACTAATTAAGGACAATTGACATTCCAGCTATTTTTTATCTTTACTCTTCTTAGATTTAGAGCTTTTCCCTCCATCTTTTTTACTATACTTACGCATAAATCTCTCAACTCTTCCTTCAGTATCAATAATTTTCTGAGTACCTGTAAAAAAGGGATGATTTCCCGACCAAACATCAACATTAATCTCTGGTTTTGTAGAACCAATTGTCATTACTACTTCACCATTGCAGTAAACTTTGGCTTCTGGATACCACTCAGGATGAATTCCAGCTTTAGGCATTTTCTTTACTCTACTTAAAATTACAAATATTTTTTCTATACAATATCTTAGCTTATTGCACTGAATTGACAAAGCTAATTTTGTGCATTCAATTGTTGGGTTGGGGGCGGGTTCATCTAAATAATTTGTAACACCATTAACTTAATGCAGAACCCGCCCCTACTACACTATTGCAAAATTTTAGATGTGTCATACCAATTTTATAAATTTTTGCTACAAATATTTGGACTGTTTCGAGTAGTCAATAGTCAATAGTCAGTAGAAGTAGCTTTTATTCTCATTTTTTGCCATGAAAAAATCTATTATAGTAAATTTGCATCTGACTTAAATTACTTTAGTTGACTAAACTATTCGTAACATTCTTTTTTCAAATTGGTATCACACCACTAGGGCCTGTCATCAATTAGAACTATAAGCTTTGTGAGTCAAGGTTTTTAGCGCCTGTAGTCTTTCCAAGCCAAAAGTTCAAAACTCTTGCTACATAGTACTTTCAGATTTAATTGATGACACGCCCTACTATAGCGCTATTGAAAATTTTATCAAAAGACATCTGGTGAAAATCAAAAATCAAATCAATTCTTATCCATAAATTATCAATTATTTCTCCCTGTTCCCTGTTCCCTGTTCCCTGTTCCCTCTTTTGGTGGAGATGTCTAAAGTTTTTGCCAATTATCATCAATCTTGTAACAATTGGCAATTTTTCAGTATATCATCGTTTAGAATATTGAGGTGCTTTACGAGCTTTGCGTAAACCATACTTTTTCCGTTCTTTTGCCCGGGGGTCGCGAGTCAAATATCCTTCTGTCTTCAGAGGTTTACGATTATCTGGGTCTAACTGGCATAAAGCTCTAGCAACGCCTAATTTAATAGAATCAGCTTGTCCTGTTAACCCACCTCCTGTAGCTTTCACTAGAATGTCATACTCATTTTCCAAACCTAAAGTCTCTAGTGGAGCTTTAGCCGATGATAAATAACCATGATTATATTGTAGGTATAACTCACCATCCTTGCCATTAATAATCAATTTGCCTGTACCTGGAACTAGGCGTACTGAAGCGATCGAGGACTTACGACGACCAGTACCCCAATACATAGCACGGCCACTTTCTTTTGCTTGCATTATTTTTATTCTCCTGGAGTAGTTTCAATAATTAACGTTTCAGGTTTTTGAGCTTGGTGAGGATGGTCAGGCCCTGGATAGACTTTTAGTTTAGCATGAAGTTTTCTGCCCAGAGAATTTTTTGGTAGCATTCCGTAAACTGCCTCCTCAATAATTCTTTGAGGCAAACGAGCTTGCAACTTAGAAAAAACCTCTGTTTTCATCCCTCCTGGCCTTCCAGAATGGCGACGATAAAGTTTCTGACTACTTTTTTTACCAGTTACATTCACCTTTTCAGCATTAACGACAATCACAAAATCTCCTGTATCGAGATGTGGAGTATAAGTAGGTTTATTTTTACCCCTAATAATCATCGCAATAGCAGTAGCTAATCGCCCTAAACGCTGTTCTTTAGCATCAATAACATACCATTTTTGCTCTAGAGTATTCAGTGGTGGAACGTATGTTGTATTCATAATTTACTTAATTTAGTTGTTTTTTTTACTGCTTATATTGGCTTTTATTGTCAGTTTAATCTGATGGAATTATTCGCTCAGTTTACCCAATTGTCAGTTATTATTCTTTGATACTTAATCAGGAATTACGCATTTTTCCGACATAAACACTATATGTACCATAGTGCTATAGTTTTTATCTACTATATGTAGTGCCTTTGCGTAATTCCTGTTAATGGAAAGTCTCAATAGAGATACTTATAGCGGTTTTTTAGAAAGAAGTCTCCAGTAACAGCAGTGAGTAAACCAGTTTTGCAACATTTTAGGAGTGACTGAATCCATCAAAGTAGCGATCGCCTGCTCTAATCAATAAAAAATAAATTTAGGCATATTATTATACCAAACTTCTTGAGTAAAAGGAAACTCCAGATAACCAACCCGCAATAAACAGAGGCCACTAGCCGGAGCTGAGTGCTTCACAACATCCCTTCTTTGATTAACCCAGATATCTGTAAAATTTTTCACAGATAGCTTCTGTTGACCCACTTGAATGAGTAACCCCACCAATAATCGCATCATTCCATATAGAAACCCACTAGCTTGAACCTCTATATGAATAAATGGCCCCTGACTTTCACACTTAACCTCTTGTACATCTACCCAAGAATGAGGACGAGAAGAGCCAGCTCTTTGAAAAGCAGCCAAGTGATGACAGCCAATTAAAGGATTCAAAGCTGCTTGAATCAACAATGGATCTAACTGTGCTTGATAGTAATGCCAAACAAAAGGCATCACAAACAAATTAGGCCGTTTTTCTGTATATAGGGTGTAGCGATAACGCCGCGAAGTTGCAGAAAATCGAGCGTGCCAGGTAGATTCAACTTGAGCCGAACTTGCGATTAAGATATCATTAGCTAGCCGTGAATTGAGAATAGTAGCCCACTTATGGGCAGGAATTGGGCCTGGAACATCGAAATGGGCTACTTGTGCTGCGGCATGAACTCCCGCATCTGTTCTTCCTGCACCATGTAATATTACAGACTGGTTAACCACAGAAGAAATAGTATTTTCAATCTCTTCTTGTACAGTTCGTTGATTTGGCTGTCTTTGCCACCCATGAAAATGAGTGCCTTGATATTGAATTACAAGAGCAACACGCTGAACTAAAAGTTGGTTATTAGCCATGGGAAAGTTGAAAGTTTGTGACATACTCCCACAATGCTGATCAAGAATCAGATGTAGGCTTCTCAGGGACTTCTCTATGAGAACATTGACTGAGCTACCAAGGGATGCCCCACCTCTCTAAAGCTTAAAAGTCAATCTTTGTCACCATTAAATTTTTACTATTAATAAAATGGTCAAGTACTAACTTTTTCTGATTGATTTCCCAACTATCTCTTAACTATAGACCTTAAACCAGTTCAATAATTGCCATTTCTGCGTTATCTCCACGACGGCGAACAGTTCTTAAAACACGGGTATAACCTCCATTACGAGAACCGTATCTATCCTGTGCTCCTTCAAATAGAGAGTGAACTAGCTTTTTGTCAAATATATAACCTAAAGCTTGTCGGCGAGCTGCTAACGATCCATCCTTTGCCAAGGAAATCATTTTTTCTGCTTCTGACTGTACAGCTTTAGCACGGGTTTTTGTGGTAGTAATCCTACCATGACGGATTAATTCAGTGGCTAGAGACCGCAGAAGAGCACGACGCTGATCTGCTGGTTTTCCTAGCTTTGGAACACGACGACTATGACGCATGACTACTTTGAGTATCTAAAATATTTGAGCTAATTTTTTCAATTTGTGTTTCCGTACTGCTACTAACAGCTTCAAAAACTCAGTCGGTCATCTTTGGAAAGCAAATAGTATTTCAGATTGACATTTTTGATGCCATTGACAAAAACTGGTTTGAATTTCTAACTTTTGGCCTCTAAGTAGCTTTAGCAACTTTTTCTTGAGGTAAAGTTATTCCCAAGCGTTTCTGTAAAGCTTCTATAACTTCCTCAGCCGATTTTTGACCAAAGTTTTTGATCTCTAAAAGGTCTTCTTGACTGTACTCCAGTAGGTCTGCAACAGAGTTAATTTGCGCTCTTTTCAGACAATTATAAGCCCGAACCGATAGTTGTAATTCTTCTATTGGAATCTGACTTGTTGGGTCTGTAGGCTCTCCTGATGGAGCCTCTGCCATATTAGTAATATCTTTAAGTGGCTCAAACAAACTCATTAAGATACTAGCAGCATGACTCAAAGCATCTTGAGGTGTGTAACTGCCATTTGTCCAAACCTCCATAATGAGTCGGTCTTCTTCTATAGAGCTACCTATACGAGCTTCAACTGTATAGTTAACCTTACGAACTGGCATAAAAATGGCATCAATTTGCAGAAAATCAAGAGCTGTAACATCATCGCGAGTACGATCTACCGCTCTATAACCAGTCCCTTTCTCAATTCTAAACTCCATTTCCAGAATTGACCCAGGAGATAGGGTAGCGACATATTGGCTGCGATCGATTATTTCTACCTCCGAAGGTACATCAAAACGATCTGCAGTTAATGTTGCTGGCCCTTCTATCCTAACTCTACCAATTTGTGGTTGGTTGGAATGGCTTTTGAGAACAACCTCTTTCATGTTCAGTAGGATCTCTAGAACATCTTCCCTTACCCCTTTGATTGTGGCAAATTCATGATTAACCCCAGCTATCCTCACTGATGTAATGGCTGTTCCTTCTAAGTTAGATAGTAGAACCCGCCTCAGTGCATTCCCTACTGTTGTCCCTTGACCGCGAGCTAGTGGCTCTATAATAAATTTTCCGTACTGACTACGATCTTTGTCAGTTTTAGACTCTATACACTCGTAATGAAACTGCGCCACGGAGTGACCTCCCTTGAACATTGAACCCCAGAGTTAATAATTTGATTAGACTCTACGCCGTTTTGGTGGACGGCAGCCATTGTGAGGAATTGGGGTAATATCTCGGATCAAAGTTATCTCTAGTCCTGCCCCTTGTAAAGCCCTAATAGCAGTTTCTCTTCCTGCTCCAGGACCACTAACCATTACTTGAATCTGACGCATTCCTTGGTCGTTAGCTCGACGTGCTGCGCTTTCTGCTGCTGTTTGTGCGGCAAAGGGAGTTCCTTTTTTTGCTCCTTTGAAACCACTAGAACCTGCTGAGGCCCAAGAAATTACTTCACCATTCAAGTCAGTAATGGTTACAATTGTATTATTGAAGGTAGACTGAATGTAAGCCACCCCATTGGGCACATTCTTTTTTTGCTTTTTTGCACCTGTTTTTTTACCTGGTTGTCGTGCCATATTTGTCTTTATGAGTGGTATCTTAAGGTAATAATGTACTTTTCTCAGAACAAGTTGACTTATTTCTAATCTTAAACTTATAAGAATTGTTTACTTTGATATAGCTTTAAAAGCTATGCTATATCCTTATATGACTAGCTAGAAATATTGTATTTTGGTTTTACATGACTTAATGTCTGAGAAATAAACTTTTTTGCTGGCTATTGAATTTTTAAATGCTATACTTTTAGTAGTAATACCCACATTTTACTTACATATGAGAGATGATTTTTTTGCGCCAGTAAAGTTTTTACTTTTATTTACTAGAACTATGAGTCTAGAGTTTTTGTTGTAATATCTGAAGTAGCAGATTTTTTGTGTTTCAACCCTGGCAAGTTTTTCTCACTTAAGTCAACAGACTTAACTATAAATAATTCTTTTTTCTCCTTAATTTAATAGTTATAATTAGACAATAACAATTGACTTTCAGAGTTGATCGTTTAATTCGATTAATTTCTTTTCAATCTGACTGAATTACATTACTATAATCACTGTCAATTACTCATAATTTCAGATCATTTGCTATTATTAATAGTATTAATAATTTGTTTGTACTTAAGTAAGCTATACAGAAATAGAATTAAGACTTAAGTAGATAATCAAATCAAATAATACTCAGTAGCAAGTAAGGCTTTAACTAAATTGTTCCCCCCCTTTGGCGAGCTTGGTCTTTACTAATGATAGTAATAGCTTTACTTGACATCCTCCCGGCGTTGAATCTAAAGATTACAACGCGGGATTCCTAACCATCACAGGTTAGGTCTTTCTGCTTAAATGCAAGCCCTCCGGAGCTTAATCCTTTCAGGCCTTACAGTCACTCCACAGACTGACACTGCGAGTCCCGCAGCCTTCTTGGTGGGCGTTCCCTTGCGTCTGTCGCCGACGCGGGTTCCCATCCGCAAAATATTTATACTAGCGTTGATATCTCTATCATGGTGAGCTGGACATTCTGGGCAATCCCACTCTCTAATATGTAGAGGTAGTTTATCTACTACATCTCCACAGTCTGAACAAAGCTTAGAACTGGGAAAGTATCTATCAATCATAAAGATAGAACCAAACTTCTATTTCTTAGCACTGGCTTTTTTCTTACCAGCTACAGTTCGACGTACACCTCTACGAGTTCTGGCGTTAGTGCGAGTCTGCTGTCCTCTAACTGGTAGACCCATCCTGTGCCGACGACCCCGGTAAGTACCAATATCCATCAACCGCTTGATGTTCATGGCTTCCAATCGTCTCAGGTCTCCTTCAACTTGGTAGTTATTTTGAACCGTAGAACGAAGTGCTGCTATATCAGAATCACTTAAATCCTTGACCCGGGTATCAGGATTTACACCAGTTTCATCTAAAATTTCTTGAGACCGAGATAGTCCAATTCCATAGATGTATGTCAGACCAATTTCTATACGCTTATCGCGTGGGAGATCTACTCCTGCAATTCGTGCCACTTTACTTTATCTCCATCACCTTAAAATTAAACTTAAACTAGGTTAATGAGTAGACAACAAATAATCTGATGCCTGTATCGAATATGCTTAACCTTGACGTTGTTTATGTTTGGGATTAACACATATAACCATTACTCGTCCTCGACGACGAATAACACGACACTTTTCACACATTTTTTTGACAGATGCTCTAACTTTCATGCCTTATTATGGCAATACTACAAATTTAGTATTGTATCATTTACTAATGTTTTCAGCAAGTAGATAATCTCCCTACAAATTATTGAGTAGAGATTCAATCATTACTACTTTTTCCTCAGCCGATATGTAATTCGACCTTTTGTCAAGTCATAAGGTGTTAACTCTACCTTGACTCGATCGCCTGGTAGAATTTTGATGTAATTGCGACGGATTTTTCCAGAAATATGAGCTAGCACATTAAACCCATTATCTAAGTCTACTCTGAACATAGCATTAGGTAGAGATTCCGTCACTGTACCCTCCATTTCTATGAGATCTTGTTTTGCCAACTGTTAATCACCTCAACGCTGCAAGTAACCAATTTTTTATATTGGGAACAGCCTGTTATTTCAGGTGATTCCCCTCAACATATCCTATCAAAAATTTTTGAATTTTTAGAGGTTATTGAGCATGAGTTATAAATAATATATATCTATAATATTTAATTGGCATTTAGAGAGCTACAACTAAATATTTCCAGGTAGAAACAATTTATCAAAATCTAATTCTTATTTACCCTATGATATATTAACCGATAGCTTGAGAGAATTAGTCACAGCATCAACAGACTGATTTCCATCTATTGTAAATAGCTGTTGACGTTCTTTGTAAAATTCAATCAGAGGTTGTGTTTGTTGGTCGTAGACTTTTAAACGATTTCTAATAGTTTCCTCATTATCATCTTGCCGACCCCTTGATAATAAGCGACCGACTAAAACCTCATCTGGCACTTGTAAATTTATGACCATCAAAGAATTACTAATTTCAGCTATTTCTTCTTGAGTGTCATTTCCATTTTTGCTTCCAGATAAAAGTTTTTCTACAAAATGTGCTTGAGCCACATTTCTAGGAAACCCATCTAGAACCCAACCATTTTGAGCATCATCTTTTTTCAGTCTTTCTTCAACCATGTCAAGGATTAGTCCATCGGGAACCAAATCACCTTTGTCCATATATTCTTTAGCTTGTAAACCCAGGGGTGATTTTTGTGCCACATTATTGCGTAAAATATCACCTGTAGAAATATGAGGAACTTGGTAAAATTCTGCTATTCGAGATGCCTGTGTTCCCTTGCCTGCTCCTGGCGGACCTAAGAATATCAGTTTTACCACTATTGCTTCACCATTCCTTCGTATCTTTGGGAGATAACGTAAGTTTGAATTTGTTTTGCTGTATCTATTGCTACACCTACTAGAATTAATAGAGAGGTAGCTCCTAATCCTCTAAAGGTAGGTACACGAGTTGCACTTTCTACTACCGTAGGGATAATTGCTACTACACCAAGGAAAATAGCTCCTAAGAAAGTCAACCTATTCAAAACTTTCTCTATATAATCGCTGGTAGTTTTACCTGGGCGAATGCCTGGGATACTTGCTCCCATTTTCTTCAAATTCTGCGACATATCAACTGGGTTCATAATGAGGGAGGCGTAGAAATAACTGAAGAATAATATTAGAACAAAGTAAAATAGAGCATACAACCAAGGAGTTGGGCCACTAGGACTGATAGAAGTAATAATCTGAGATAAAAGTGGATTGTTAGAAAACTGAGCTAAAGATACAGGTAATATGAGGACGGCAGAAGCAAAGATAATTGGCATTACTCCACCCTGATTTAATCGTAAAGGTAAATAGCTTTTTGTTTCCCGATAAAGTTTTCTACCTACTTGACGACGAGCTGAAAGTATAGGAATTCTGCGACTTCCCTCTTGTACAAAGACAATACCTACAATCATCACGAGGAATACCAGAAGCAGAATAATCGCACGACCTACGATAGCACGGTCTCCTCCTTCAAACAATTTAATAGTGTCGCCTAGTGATTGAGGTAACACAGCCACAATGTTGACAAATATCAACAATGATGCTCCATTACCAATTCCTCTTTCTGTAATTAATTCAGATATCCACATCACAAACATGGAACCTGCCGTAATTGCTAAAATAGTCTTAGCAATAAATAGAGGCCCTGGGCTAATCGCTACACTTACCGACGATCCATTGATATCTACAGATGAACTATTCAGAAATATTGCTAAACCAAAGCTTTGTAACACTGACCATCCCAAGGCCACATAGCGAGTGATTTGAGAAATTTTACGACGTCCTGCTTCTCCTTCATTCTTCTGCAGATTTTCTAAACTGGGTAAGGCTGCTGTCATCAATTGAATGATAATCGAGGCATTAATATAAGGTATGATGCCCAATGCAAAAATACCTAATGCCGAGAAACCTCCACCAGAAAATAGGTCTAGAAATCCTGTTAAAGCCTGATTCCCGATACTTGCTTCAAAAGCTCCTCTATTTATTCCTGGTACTGGTAAGTAAACACCTAGACGCACCAAAAGAAGTAAACCTATTGTCACTAGCAGTCGCCCCCGCAAGCCTGCTGCTTGGGCCATCTGCAAGAATGTTTCTTGAGCAGTTGGTGACTTATCTCTACTAATGTCCATATTTATTTGAGATTTATATTTTATATTTTTGATTTTAGCAAAATTAGGTAGAATCCTCCGCTTCTAGAGATTTTATTTGTTTGAGAACCAAGGCTTTTTCTTCAACTAAAGCTTTTGAGACTCTACTTGAGATAACCTGAAAAAACTAGAAAGTTTACTGAAAATCATGAAGAAAAAAGAAAAAAAATCCTTCTAACCAATCCTCTTAAATTTATAAGAAAAGGTAATTCTAAATTCTAAATTCTAAATTCTTAATTCTTACCTATTTGTTCACAACTACCACCTGCTGCCTCTATTTTGGAACGAGCTGTAGCTGTAAAACCTATAGCATGAACATTGAGTGCAATATTCAACTCTCCATCTCCGAGGACTTTGAGCGGTCCATCATTACTTGTAATAATTCCCGCTTCCATAAGAGAGGCAAGAGTTACCTCTGTGTTAGCTGGTAATGATGCCAACTTACCCACATTAATAATTGTATATTTTTTCCGATTTACCATCGGAAAGCTTTTTAACTTTGGCAAGCGACGATAAAGAGGATTTTGACCACCTTCAAAACCGGGTCTAGTACTGCTGCCAGACCGAGATTTTTGACCGCGCATCCCCTTACCACAGCTTGCACCTTGACCTGCTGATATGCCTCGGCCTAATCTACGAGGGCGTTTCTGAGAACCTTTTTTAGGAATTGCATCTTTTAATCTCATATTGTTTGATCTTGCTACCGATGAATTTGCCATTATTGACATCCTTCCGACGCTGCTCTACGAGACAGCACGGGTTCCCTAGCATCACTGATAGGGGCTTTCTGCTTCAATGCACCCGCCTTCCGGGATTTACTCCCAGAAGGTCTTACAGTCGCTCCACAGACTGACACTGCTAGTCCAGCAGCCTTCTTGGTGGGCATTCCCTCTCTTGGTCAGCATTCCCTTGCGTCTTACGTCGACGCGGGGTCTGACCGCTTGCGTCTATCCTCCAAAGGAGGATCTAAAGCTTTTCATGTCGCGCAGCGAAACGCCGACGTGGGGTCTCACCGCTGTTGCCTATTGCCTATTCCCTGCTCTAGGACTAAGCATATAGATGTTCCACAGGCAGGTCTCGTTCTTGAGCAACATCGGCCAATGTTCTCAAAGCAGATAAGGCGTTAACAGCAGCTCTAGCATTGTTTAATGGATTATTAGACCCTAACTGTTTGGCTAGTATATTCTGAACACCTGCTAGTTCCAGAACTGTTCTCACCGCTCCTCCCGCGATAACTCCCGTACCTGGTGCTGCTGGACGCATGATCACTTTAGCTCCACCACCAAAACCATTTACAAGGTGAGGAATAGAGTTAGATTTTGTGAGAGGTACTTCTACTATATGTTTTTTGCCATCCGCAACTCCTTTCTTCACAGCACCGATAACATCTGCTGCTTTACCCACTCCTACGCCTACTTGACCTTTTTCATTGCCTATGACAACTATCGCCCGGAAACTCAGGTTTTTACCACCTTTTACAACTTTAGTGACTCGGCGGATTTGGACAACCCTTTCCTGCCATTCACTTTCTTTCTCTTTTGTACGGTTATTTTTTTTACGACGCTGCTGTTGTTCTGCCATAGTTGTTACCTTTTGTCAAGTTCTTTTTTTGTGTGTAACTTTACTAATTATCTAGAAGTCTAATCCCGCTTCACGAGCTGCCTCAGCTAAAGCTTTTACACGGCCATGATAGATATTTCCACCACGGTCGAAAACTACTTTTTCTATTCCTTTTTCTAGAGATCGCTGTGCAATTAATTTTCCTACTTGCACAGAAGCATCACAGTTAGCTCCTGAACTAATACTTGATTTTAATTCTGGTTCTACAGTTGATGCTGCAACTAAGGTATGTTGTTTAGTATCATCAATTACTTGAGCATAGATATGCAGATTTGATCGAAATACTGACAGTCTAGGGCGTTCTGATGTACCAAATACCTTTTTTCGCACCCGACGATGCCGCTTTCTGACAGAGTCTTTACGAGTATACTTCATCTATTTTTTACCTGATTTACCTGCTTTGAGTTTAATCATTTCACCTGCATAGCGAATACCTTTGCCTTTGTATACTTCTGGTGGACGAACAGCACGAATTCGCGCAGCAGTATTTCCTACTAATTCTTTATTTATGCCAGTAACAATTACATTAGTATTATTTTCTACTGCCACCTGAATACCTTCCGGAGGAGGCATTTCTACTGGTTTACTGTAACCTACGTTTAAGATCAAGTTCTTCCCTTGAACTTGAGCACGATATCCTACTCCTTGAATCTGTAGTCGCTTTTCATATCCTTTTGATACCCCTTCGACCATATTGGCAACTAAAGTTCGAGATAGACCATATTGCTGACGAGCACGACGAGTTTCAGTTTGTGGTTTAACCACAATAGTATCTTCCTGCTGTTCAACAGCTATTTCTGGGGACAGTACTCTAGAAAGTTCACCTTTCGGGCCTTTTACTGTTACTTTTTGACCATCAATGGTAATGGTCACTTTGTTGGGAATCTTGATGGGAAGCTTACCAATTCGAGACATAGCTTTCTTTGTATATATATAAGGTTGCTAGATATTGTTTTCTTTGGGTTAGTGAATAGCTCTTGATTAGACCTCTTGCAAAAGTTTTAATCAAATCAATTCAAGACACGAAATCAACAATTTTACCAAAAAATTGTGGTTTCAAGCTTCCTTTTTTTAGGAGATAAAAAGACAAAAATTTCTTTGAGTCAATCCTGTTCTTTTAAAGGAGAGGTAATTATTAATTATTAATTGTTAAACTCCCTATTCCCTGACTTCTGCAAGAAGTCTATTCATTTTGTTTACTACCAAACATAACAAAGGACTTCTCCTCCGATGCCTCTTTTTCTAGCTTCTCTATCAGTCATAATTCCACTGGATGTGGAAATAATAGCTATTCCTATTCCACCTAAAACTCGTGGTAATTCTTTACGATTTTTATAGACCCGGAGTCCAGGTTTACTAACTCGCTTCAGATATCTAATAATGGGTTGTCGATTTTTACCTTTGTATTTTAAAGAAATTACTAGGAACTTCTTGAGACCTTCGCCTTCTTGTTCAAATCCACCAATAAAACCTTCCTCGTTCAATACTTTGGCAATACTGCGAGTCATCTTTGTTGCTGGAACTTTTGTTGTTGTATGTTGCGCCATGCAGGAGTTGCGAATTCGCGTCAACATATCTGATATTGTGTCGTTAGCCGCCATTTTTTCCTTTTTTTCCTTAACTACTTTAAGTTAATTAGTCCGAAAGGGCATTCCCATTTCTTTAAGTAAGGCGCGGCCTTCCTCATCAGTGTTAGCTGTGGTAATAATTGAAATGTCCATTCCCCGAATTTGATCGATACTGTCATATTCTATCTCTGGAAATATTAGTTGCTCTTTTAAACCTAAGCTGTAATTTCCTCGACCGTCAAAGCTTTTAGGATTTATGCCTCTAAAGTCTCTAATTCTAGGTAATGCTAAATTAATTAGTCGGTCTAGAAATTCATACATTCTTCCAGAACGTAGAGTCACCATAACTCCTACTGGCATTCCGTTACGGATTTTAAAGCCTGCGATCGCTTTTTTTGCCCTAGTTACTACTGGTTTTTGGCCTGTAATTGTAGCTATTTCTTTGATTGATGAGTCTAGAGCTTTAGCATTTTGAGATGCTTCCCCTAAACCCCGGTTCAATGTTACTTTAACCAGTTTTGGTACCTGGTGAATATTTTTATACTTAAACTGCTCCATCATTTTGGGAACAATTTTTTCTTGGTAAAAATTCTTTAGTCTTTCTGCCATAGTTTTAGTAACTATATAGTTTAGTAAATTTACTTAGTAATAAAGTAATTTGATTTTGGTCTGTTTAATCAATAATTTCTCCTGTTTTTTTGAGCTTTCGCACTTTGCGACCATCATCTGTAAATGTATAACAAATGCGACTAGCTACTTTTTCTTTGCTAGAGTAGAGCATAACGTTAGAACTATGAATCGGAGCTTCAATGGTAACAATTTTACCTGACTCTCCTTCTTGCTGAGGTTTAACGTGCTTTGTTTTGACGTTAATTTCTTTCACTACAACTTTGCTAACTTTTGGCAACACCTTCAGAATTTCGCCTACTTTGCCTTTATCTTTTCCGGCAATTATTTGAACTGTGTCACCTTTCTTAACGTGCATCTTATAGCGTATAGGTTTTCCCTGTGCGCTCATTTGAGATTTTTTCTTTTTAGCCATTTACAGTACCTCCGGTGCTAGGGATACGATTTTAGTAAAATTTTTGTCTCGTAATTCACGAGCTACTGGGCCAAATACACGAGTCCCTCGTGGATTTCCATCCTGGTTGATAATTACTGCTGCATTATCATCAAATCTAATGCTCATACCAGTATCTCGACGTAAACCTTTCCTCGTACGGACAACAACAGCTCTCACTACATCTGACTTTTTGACAGCCATGTTAGGAGATGCGTCTTTGACTACAGCTATTATAACGTCACCTATACGAGCATAGCGACGATTGCCACCACCTATTACACGGATGCACATTAATTTTCGGGCACCGCTATTATCAGCTACATTTAATATGGACTGTTGTTGAATCATTGCTGTCTCTGTGATGTTTTATAGATGTGTTAGAATTAAAGTTAATTGATTTGTTAATTTTAATAGTTTTATTCGACCAATAAAACCAACCATTAACTAATCTTGGAATTTAGGATTTCAGCAAGTTGCCAACGTTTAGTACGACTCATGGGACGAGTTTCTGTAATCCGAACGCGATCGCCTTCGTTACATTTATTTTCTTCGTCGTGAACTTTATATTTTTTAGTTTTCACGACTGTTTTGCCGTACTTCGGGTGAGCAGACCTGTTTTCGATCGCCACCACTATTGTTTTGTCCATTTTGTTGCTGACAACTACACCTACTCTTTCTTTAGCTGCCATAATTTTCCTTGTTTTATGAGTAATAAAGTGTTCTTTAATTTTCCCGATAAATACTTGTAAAATGTCAACAATTAATAATTTACTAATTGCAACACATATTAAGTTTTTAATTTTTTATTCTGGACTATCTGCTGTTTCAACAGATGTACTTGAAACTGATGCTGCTACTTCTTGAGTAGAAGCTTCTGCTTCTTTAACTAATTCTCGTTCTCTTTCTATTGTTAACAATTGAGCCAGTCGATGACGATTGTATTTAAACAGGTGAGGTTTTTCCAACCTTCCGGTAGCTTTTAACATTCGTAAATCGAACAATTCTCGCTTAACTTTTACTATCTCAGCGACAAGTTCTTCATCACTCAAATTCCTAACTTCTTCTACTTTAGGAAAAGGCATCTAGAAATCTCCCTCGCGTGTAATAAACTTAGTCTTAATTGGTAACTTAAATGATGCTAAACGCATAGCTTCGCGGGCGATGTCTTCTGCAACTCCACCTAACTCAAACATTATGCGTCCTGGTTTAACTACTGCTACCCAATATTCTGGGGCCCCTTTACCGGAACCCATACGGGTTTCTGCGGCTCGCATTGTCACGGGTTTATCTGGAAATATACGAATCCAAATTTTCCCACCCCTACGGATATAACGAGTCATGGCACGACGAGAAGCTTCTATTTGACGGGAAGTAATCCAAGAAGGTTCTAATGCTTGGAGAGCAAATTCACCGAAAGCAATGCTATTGCCACTATTTGCATTACCTCTCATTCGTCCGCGTTGCTGTTTACGGAATTTTGTTCTTTTAGGACTTAACATAGTCTACTATTTACTACTTAATTTAGTATTTTCCTAGAAATCAGTTATGGCGCTACGCGCAATTCAAAAGTCAAAAGTAATATTTGACTGAGGGCGAAATGTTTTTGGATAGTTGCTCACGCATACCCCTTACAAATTATGAATTCTGAGTTCTAAATTCATCCAATCTTTTTGGATAGTTCCTCGCGCATACTCGTTACAAATTCTAAATTATGAATTCTAAATTCTAAATTTATCCAATGTTTTTGGATAGTTCCTCGCGCATACCCCTTACAAATTCTGAATTCCAAATTCTAAATTCTAAATTCATCCTTCGTTAGACCTGTCTTCATATTGCTGACGACGTTTTTGTTGTCTACGTTTTGGTTGATTTACTTGAGCATTTCCCATATCTTCTTGACCAGGAATAATTTCTCCTTTGAAGATCCAAATCTTGATCCCCAGGATGCCGTAAATTGTTTTAGCAGTACAGTAGGCATAATCAATGTCAGCTCTCAATGTGTGCAATGGCACACTACCTTCTCTTGTCACCTCGGTACGAGCAATTTCTGCTCCATTGACTCTTCCACTTACCTGCACTTTTATGCCTTCTACACCAGCTTTTTGAGCCCTAGTTATAGCTTGACGTACAACTCGACGAAAAGAAACCCTTTTCTCTAGTTGTTGAGCAATGTATTCACCAATAAGCATGGCATCGGTGTCTACTTTTGTCACTTCAACAACATTGATTCTGATTTGACGGTTGCTACCCAAAAGTTGTTGTAAACCTACTCTCAAAGACTCAATACCTGCACCACCTCTACCAACCACTACACCTGGTCTAGCGGTGCTAACTTCTAAGTCTATCTGGTCTGCCTTTCGCTCAATTCTGATTTGAGAGATGCCTGCATTTGCCAGAGTTTGCTTGACATATTTACGAATTTTGTGGTCTTCTTCCAACAGTTCTGGGTAGTTTTTAGCATCAGCGTACCAACGAGAGCGATGCTCTTGGGTTACGCCTAATCTAAAACCAATTGGATGTATTTTTTGTCCCATTACTTCTATACTTAAATTAATGTCTTGTAATCGTTCAAATTCCTTTCTTTACTAATCAACTACAGGAGCTACTGCAACTGTAATGTGACAAGTAGGTTTACGAATTCTGTAAGCACGACCTTGAGCGCGGGGTCGGTAGCGTGGCAAACAAGGCCCTTGATCGGCAAAAGCTTTGGATACAACTAAAGTTTCTGGGTCTATTCCTTTATTATGCTCGGCATTTGCTGCTGCTGAACGCAATGCTTTACGCACAGGGTCGCAGGAACGATATGGCATAAATTCAAGTATAATCAACGCTTTCCGGTAAGAGATCCCACGAATTTGGTCAAGTACGCGTCGCACTTTAAAGGGAGACATTCGGATGTAACGGGCGATTGCTTTTACTTCTTCATTGGTATCTACAGGCATACCTTTCTCCAATTATCAATTTCAACAAGTTTTCTATATTATCTTTTAGACTTTCTATCTGAGCCGTGACCTCGATATGTCCTAGTCGGTGCAAATTCCCCTAATTTATGACCTACCATCTGATCGGAGATGAACACTGGGACGTGTTGACGTCCGTTATGTACTGCGATCGTATGACCTACCATATCTGGGATAATAGTTGAAGCTCTTGACCAAGTTTTAATTACTTGTTTTTGATTTTTCTCGTTTAAATCTTCTATTTTTTTCAATAGATGATCTGCGATGAATGGTCCTTTTTTTAATGATCGAGCCATAATTGAATTTATGATTGATTTAATACAATTCAAGTTAGAGATGTTATGCCGTTTCACTTAAGTCAGAATTACTTAAGTTGATGTACTGTATTAGGTCTATCAAAATAATTGGGTCGTGCCACCCCGCCTTTTCAGGGGAAACGTTTTTTTGGGAGGAGCTTAAATCCCCGTTACAAAAACAACTTCTGACTTCTGACTTCTAACTTCTGACTTCATTAACGCTCATCAACCAGATACTGATTTTAGCTTTGCCGTCCACCTTTACCTCGTTTAGAGGATTTACGACGACGTTGTACGATTAAAGCATCACTCCGTTTTCTCTTCTTACGAGTTTTCAGACCTAATGCTGGCTTACCCCAAGGAGTAACTGGTCCGCTTCTACCGACTGGTGCCCGGCCTTCACCACCACCATGAGGGTGATCGACTGGGTTCATCACACTACCTCTAACTGTTGGTCTCTTTCCTTTCCAGCGATTGCGACCAGCTTTTCCTAAGCTAATATTTCGATGATCGATGTTGCCTACTTGACCAATACTGGCGTAGCAACTTGCTCTGACTTTACGCCGTTCGCCAGAAGGGAGTTTGATTGTTACATATTCGCCTTCTTTTGCTACCAATTGAGCAGCGGCACCAGCAGCACGGACTATTTGTCCTCCTTTACCTGGAACAAGTTCCACATTATGAACATCTGTACCCAGAGGAATTTGACTCAGAGGTAATGCGTTGCCAATTTCTATTGGAGCGTTTATGCCAGAAATAATGGATGCACCAACTTTTAATCCTACAGGATGAAGGATATAACGTTTTTCTCCATCTTGATAATGTAGTAGTGCTATTCTGGCGTTCCGGTTCGGATCGTATTCTACTGATGCTACTTTGGCCGGAATATTATGTTTGTTACGACGGAAGTCAATAACACGATATAGTTTCTTGCTACCTCCGCCTCGGTGACGACAGGTAATTACACCACGGTTATTACGACCCTTTCGTCTATGCTTGTTTTTTACCAGAGATTTTTCTGGTGTTGAGGTAGTTATCTCAGCAAAGTCTGATACGCTATGTTCTCGGGTACTTGGTGTATAGGGTCGATAGGAACGAATACCCATAATTAATTTTCTATGCCACTTGAGATTTTACAGATTTAAAGATTTTAAATTGAGTTGAGTTTTTTTAGAGGTCTGGGAATAGAACTTTTCTAATTGGTTCTCCATCTTCTAAGCTGACAATAGCTCTTTTATATCTAGGTTTGAAGCCTTGAAATTTACCTACTCTTTTCTTTTTTCTTGGTAAATTTAGGGTATTCATACCTGTTACTTTTACCTCAAATAGTTGTTCAATTGCTGCTTTGATCATTGGCTTTGTTGCCCTTGGATCTACATCAAATGTGTATTGATTTAGTTCCATTAATCTAGTAGCTTTTTCTGTAACAACTGGACATTTGACTATATCTACTAAGTCTCGTGAATCAACTTTTATCCCCATACATCTCCTGAATTTTCTCTATTGCTGCTGCTGTAGCTATGATTTTATCTGCTTCTAGAATATCGTAAATATTCAAGTTATTAGCTAGGGAGATTTTCAGTTTCGCAATATTACGACCTGAGAGATATACATTTTCTTGTTTCTCTTCTAATACCAGCAGAACTTTAGATTCTGGTTCTACTCCCCAACGAGCGATCGCTTCGACTAATTCTTTGGTTTTCGGTCTTGTTAATTGCTCGGAAATATTTTCGACCGCAATTAAGTCTTCTGAACGACTTTGAAAGGCGGTGCTTAGTGCTAGACGTTTTTCCTTGCGGTTCATTTTATGAGAGTAGTCTCTTGGCTTCGGCCCAAAGATTACACCACCACCACGCCATAGAGGCGAACGGATGGAACCTGCTCTTGCTCTACCTGTTCCTTTTTGTCGCCAAGGTTTACGACCTCCACCTCTGACTTCAGATCTTGTTTTTGTGCTAGCTGTTCCTTGGCGGTTATTCGCCATTTGTAGTCTTAAGGACCTGTGAACAACATGAGCTGCACTTTCTTCTTTTGCTACTCGTAAGTTGAGAGTTGCTTGTCCAACTTCTTCACCTTGCCAGTTTTTTATGACACAATCAACCATCTTTTTTTCTCAAAAATTTTTTTTATTTTTGACCTACTATTGTGGCTGGAGCAACGCTAACTAATGTGCCTGGTTTACCAGGAATGCTTCCTTTTATCAGCAATAGGTCTCTTTCTGTATCTATTCTCACTACTTTGAGTTTTCTAGTAGTGACTCGCACGTTTCCTAAATGTCCTGCCATTTTCTTACCTGGATAAACACGCCCTGGTGTTGTTCCTGGACCTGTGGAGCCTGGCAAACGATGGTTTTTGGAACCGTGAGCCATTGGTCCACGTCTAAAGTTATGACGTTTTTGATAACCAGCAAAGCCTTTACCTATACTTTTTCCTGTAACATCAACGAGTTGGCCAGCTTCAAATAGATCGACTTTTATTTGTTGACCTAGTTCAAAGTCACCTGTGTTTTCTACTCTGTATTCTCGTAGATGACGTAAGGGAATACCGCCTGATTTAACTAAATGCCCTTGTTGAGCATTAGTCAAGTATCTATTAACTTCTTTTGGTTCTTTGATATTGAGTTGACGGGTTTTATTTTTGGCTTCTCCATATCCTATTTGAATTGAAGTATAGCCGTCTGTTTGTTCGGTTTTGATTTGGGTAACTACACATGGACCTGCTTGTACTACTGTTACAGGAATTGCTGCTCCTGTTTCAGGTTCAAATACTTGTGTCATGCCTAGTTTTTTGCCAAGGATACCAACTGCCACTGTCGCTCTCCTATTTTTTTTTATCCACTACAACAATAATGTTTTTTAACTAGCTATCAGCTTAAAAATTTGTATTAGGTCTCTGTTTACGGAGCATTCCGTCAGGAAAGGCTTTTTAATTGAAATAATTTATTTTTTTTTACAGATAGTTTTATACCTAATAAATAATTAATAAATCATACTATTTACATATAATTAATTGTTTAAACTTATCCTGATATCTTAATTACAACAGTGGTTAATTTTCTGACTATTTCTTAGGAGCGATCGCCTAAGTCTATTGCTAGTAATACTTAACTTCTGTTTGATTTTATTAGGTTGACACTCTCACCGTTAAATCACGCGATTATAACGGGAAATTCTTGTTTCACAGATTCTTAACTAGATAACAAATCAAATAAACCGAATTGCACCCCCGTTAGACCATCTCCGCAAGCTTTTTATTCAACCGTGTGCCCCACGGCTATTGATTCGATTATGACGCCAAAAATGTGCGCGCATACGATTATTTTTCTGGTTGAAATTCATCTCACCGTTAAATAAGAGCGATGATAACGGCTCGAACTCTTTCAACATTTATGATAGGTTTTACTGTTTCAACCAAGTTGATTATCAACTTTGATGCTTTTTAAGATAACATCAGAATTAAAAATATTCTTAGTATTAAACCAGTAAAGTACTAGAGAAATTTTAGAACTAATACTCCCCATAACGATGAAATATCATCGTTGAATAATAACGATAATACTTATATTTACCAGCTATTATTTTTTAGCTTTTTGTCTTTAGCTCTAGTTCTTAGTTTTATGGTCGCCAGGACTTGAGTAGCTTGCTAATCAGTATCCTTTTTTTCTAGGAAGTAAAACTTATCAAAACTGACTATTTCTTGATTTTTAAAGTTGAAGTAGCTAGCTAAGTAGTTATTTATTAACCTTTGTACAACTCCCATAGGAGTTAACATAGGCCATACTTGCCTAATATGTCACTTTTTTTTCGGCGACAATATATAATTTTATAGTATTTACTAAGACTTGTCTAGTAGTTTAAATAATTTTTTTTCAGGTCGCTAGGAAGACAAGTATCTTTGGTTTAAACAACTATAATCCAGATATAATCACCTACAATTTAAAAATTAGGGACAAGATTGAGCATGGCACTGATTACGACTGGTCGAGGAATGATTAAGGATTTGGAGAAGTCTGGGTCTTTGGCCGTTTATGTTCCTTTGGAAGGAGGGTTTGAAGGGCGTTATCAACGTCGTTTAAGGGCTTCTGGCTATGTAAGTCATAATATTACTGCTAGAGGTCTTGGGGATTTGGCCATGTATCTGACAGGGGTGCATGGAGTCAGACCTCCTCACTTAGGTAAGAAAAGTACGGGTAATGGCCCAGCAGTTGGTTATGTCTACTATGTACCGCCAATTGTTAGCTATCGATTGGAACAGTTACCACCTAAAGCTAAGGGTTTGGTTTTGTGGATTATAGAAGGTCAGATTCTATCTAGCCAAGAAATTGAGTATTTAACTGTCCTACCTAAATCAGAACCACGAGTTAAGGTGATAGTGGAAATGGGAGGCGATCGCTTCTTTAGATGGACACCACTTCAAAATGCTTTGGTGCCTGCTTAAAGAAAGAATTTTTTGAGCTAACATTTTATCTTTGTACTTCAAATTTTTTTGAGCTAAAGGCTCTACTATATACAGCGTGAGAGAACGCTATTCTCCCCTAATTTCGCTAAAAAAAGGCCACTGGTTTAAGTTAATCTGTGGGGCCAGCTTTCAACACCTGCCAACAGTAAGAAATTTAACATTAGCTTATACTTTGGCAGGGGCAGATTGTATTGATGTAGCGGCCGACCCGGCGGCGATCGCTTCTGCTGGGCAGGCTTTACAGATTGCAAGTGGTCTCCAATATTGGGCCAAGTCTCATGGATTTGGCTACCAAACGTTACCATGGATAATGGTAAGTATCAATGATGGAGAAGATCCTCATTTCCGGAAAGCTGAGTTTGACCCTACTGTTTGCCCCACAGACTGCTGGCGACCTTGTGAGAGAGTCTGTCCGGCAGATGCTATAGTTTTTTCTGAAAATAGAGATACTATAACTCCTGGTAATTCAGGGGTTATAGATGAACTTTGCTATGGTTGTGGAAGATGTTTGTCTGTATGTCCTAAGCAACTAATACAGGCTCGTTCTTATGTATCCACTCCTACTTCTATTGCATCATTAGTATTGCAGACTGGTGTAGATGCCATTGAAATTCATACTCAAGTGGGAAGAGAAAGTGATTTTCAGCGACTCTGGAAAAGCATAAAACCTTGGGTAAGTCAATTAAAACTAATTGCTATTAGTTGCCCTGATGGAGAAGGGCTAGTAGAATATTTACAAAGTCTGTATGAAATTATTTCTCCTCTTCCTTGTACTCTAATCTGGCAAACTGATGGTAAACCGATGAGTGGAGATATTGGGGCAGGTAGCACAATGGCAGCGATCGCATTGAGTCAAAAAGTGCTGAATGCAAAACTACCAGGGTATGTACAGTTAGCAGGAGGCACAAATAATTTTACTGTAGCCAAGCTTGTTGCTAAAGGTTTGCTAGCATCTGAAAATAACAAACAGGGAAACTCTGCTAAAAATTTAAATACTTACATTCCGGAAAATAGATTTGTATCTGGTGTAGCTTATGGTAGCTATGCCCGCGTTTTGTTGTCACCAATTTTGGAAAAATTAGAAAAAATGCACAAATCACAGCTGCAGGCAATTGAATCTGTCTGCAGCACAACTAGCGTTCATGCCAAAGAACTCACTAATGATTCTCAGCTAACGAAGTTGGAAGTTTTACCGGAACTTCTTTGGGAAGCTGTCAGTTTAGCTAACTCTTTGGTTTCCCAAATTAAAACATCGGATCTAAGTCAAATGAGGAATGAGTAATGAATTTCCATAATAGAATTTTATTTGATACCAACATGGAAATAGAAGGCAGGTTAAAATACAGGATAAAAACGCTTAAACTTCAATATGTATGTGTTAAGTTCACCCCCTAAAGATTTATCATTCGGTCAGTCGCCGGAATTGATCTAAATCATAGTTTCAGTTTTTGCCTCAAAAGCTTTTTTCTTACCCAGTAGAATAGAAGTCACTTTTAACAAAGTATGCAGATAACAGACGACCTTAATAGATTACTAGAAATTGTACCAGACCAAATTAGACGGCCTCTACTGCAACATCAACAGCGAAATAACCTGATCGAAATTGTGATGGATCTGGGTCGTCTCCCAGAAGCTCGTTTTCCATCCCATGCAGAATACCTGGGCGAAATTCCTATTTCTAGAAAAGACCTCAATTATTCCATAGAACGAGTTGGTGATTTTAGCAGCGATAATCGAGCAGGTATTGAGCAAACGCTACATCGGATTAGTGCTATTCGCAATCGCACGGGAGAAGTTATTGGTTTGACTTGTCGAGTGGGGCGGGCAGTTTTTGGCACAATTGGTATGATTCGCGAGTTAGTGGAAACCGGAAGGTCGATTTTGATGCTCGGTCGCCCTGGTGTAGGAAAAACAACGGCACTACGAGAAATTGCACGGGTGCTGGCTGATGATTTAGAAAAACGGGTGGTGATTATTGATAGCTCTAATGAAATTGCTGGGGATGGAGATGTTCCTCACCCTGCTATTGGTCGTGCCCGTCGGATGCAAGTTGCTCGCCCGGAACAACAGCATCAAGTGATGATTGAGGCGGTGGAAAATCATATGCCAGAGGTGATTGTGATTGATGAGATTGGTACGGAATTGGAGGCTCTGGCAGCGAGAACTATTGCGGAGCGTGGCGTACAGTTAGTGGGGACTGCTCATGGTAATCAGATGGAAAATTTGGTAAAAAATCCGACTCTCTCCGATTTAATTGGGGGTATTCAGGCTGTAACTTTGGGTGATGATGAAGCACGACGTCGGGGTTCTCAAAAAACTGTTCTGGAACGTAAAGCACCGCCAACTTTTGAAATTGCTGTGGAAATGTTGGAAAGACAACGTTGGGTGGTTCACGAGCAGGTGGCTGATACTGTTGATGCTTTGCTGCGGGGGCAGAAACCTAATCCACAAGTGAGGACTGTGGATGAGAATGGTGAGGTGAAGATAACACGAGAGTATAATAGTACTCCAAGATTGGGTGGGGGTGTTAATCAGAATGCGGGATCGCTATTGGGACAGTCAGGGGGAATGTTGACTTCTCGTGGTGGTTTTCGTGATTCTGGTTATATTATGCCATTGCCTAATACAGGTCAAGTTAATCAACCAGTAGAGGTTTCTGAGTCTAAGTCTTTTGAAGAATTATTGGATGAGTCTTTCTCGGGAAATGGGATGTTTTCTAATGTAAACTCAGGGCGTTGGGAAACTCAGGTGACGGGTCCGAATGGTGAGGATTTGCCTTTGCATATTTATCCTTATGCAATTCCACGTCATCAAATGGAACAGGTGATTAGTACTTTGGGTTTGCCTGTGGTTTTGACTAAGGATATTGATAGTGCGGATGTGGTGTTGGCTTTGCGAACGCACACCCGGAAACAGTCTAAGTTACGGCATATTGCTAAGGCTCGTCATGTACCTATTCATGTGATTAAAAATAGTGGTTTGCCTCAAATTGCTAAGGCACTGCGACGGTTATTGGATATGGAAGATCCTAGCACTCCTGAATTTGCTGACTTGAATTTGTTTGCTGCTTCAGCTTCAGAAGATGAGATGGAGGCTTTGGAGGAAGCAAGGTTAGCAGTGGAGCAAATTGTGATTCCAAAGGGGCAACCTGTGGAACTTTTGCCACGGTCTCCAAAGGTGCGGAAGATGCAGCATGAACTTGTGGAGCATTATCGCTTGAAGTCTTCTAGTTTTGGAGATGAGCCTAACCGACGTCTGCGCATTTATCCAGCGTAAGGGAGTGTAATTAAGGTTCAAAAGTCCGGCTTGTAGTTGAGTTTTAGCCCTAAGACAAGTATTCAAATAGCTAAAGCAAAACTATAGACTGGCTCGTAGCTTGTAGCAATTTAGGGACGTTGCATGCAACGTCCCTACGAGGTTGGATAAAGATTGTTTATTACAGTTATTTAATGAGACATGATATAATACAGATAAATATGGTATGATAAAAGGTTAAGCTAATCCGTTTAATTCAGTATAAAAAAATGTTCCATCTTCAACCATTACCAAATATTTCTCGATCGCCCCACACTCCCCACACTCCCGACCATAAGAATCTAATTACACCGATGGTACCGGATTTGATATGAGGCCCATAAATCCTCAAAATTCAAAATTTCAAGATTATTCAAAAAAATACTTGACAAATCCCTGGATATAAGTGTTATTATATTAACTGTTGACGAATTGGGGCGTCGCCAAGCGGTAAGGCAGCTGGTTTTGGTCCAGCCATTCGGAGGTTCGAATCCTTCCGCCCCAGTAAGAAAACTAAAATCAAAATAATTAAGCTTAATAGTCGTCCATATATAATATTACTAAACTAGGGTTACATTTGCTTTTTTTTATCATAAAATAAAATTTTAGTCCTATATAGCAGTCGAAGGAAAGGGAGCGGACGTATCAAAAGCTTAAAACTCAGACAACGCCAGATTTTTCCTTTTTCTGTTAAAGAGATAAAGGTATTTTAAAGGCTATCATTAAGGTTGAAAGAGATCGACCCGTTATCATCGCACTTATTTAACTTATTTAACGGTGAGAGTGTCAATGGTTTGTTTGAGTCTGCTTACACTTAATCAAGACTTACGCATTTTTCCCTTCAAGCCACTATATATACCATAGTGCTATAGTTTTTATCTACTATATATAGTGCCTTTGCGTAAGTCCTGTTGATATTAAAGCACTTTTTAAGATAGTAATGTACAGTAGACATCTCCGATAATTAATCTCAAACCCTTGTAATACCAATTTAATAAATGTTTGCTACAAATAGTTAGGCTATTTCTTAGGAGTCAACCCACCCCTAACCCCTCCCAGGAGGCAGGGTTCTCGATAGACACGGGGACACGGAGACACACCAGACATGGGGATGGAGTCTTTTAAGCGGTGTTGAACCAAATATTTTCTCAGAGCTTAAAGACGCTTATTAGCTGAAAAATCGGCAAATTTTGGCAAATTTCACTGTTCCACTATCTCCATTATTCTCGTTCTCCTTAAATCGTTAATCTACAATACTTTGAAACAGCCCTGCTCCCAGGAGGGGAACTCAGTCAGACCGAGTCACAGGGGAATTACTTCAATACCAGTTTTTAGGTTGTAAATTCTCTTTTTTGTCAAAGAGACATTTCCTACAAAATCTTTTGATCGCACTTACAGCGGTTTTGATTTCAGTAGAACACAGTGGGGGCGAATGGCCATTCGCCCCTACAGAGTGTTGGTTATGACGATGTGGTTTATCAATCTGAAAAGCGCTGTATTATTCGTAACATTCTTTTTTCACGGTTGGTATAATGCCTGAGCAAAAACTTAGTTTCCACCAGGTATCTAGTTTAATCTTCATCCCTATTCCCTATTGCTCCAAAATTATGTACCTCATCAATTGAAAAACTGCTTTAACATTCAATCTCTTCAGTATTTTTATTTACTCTATTCCATAGATGTTCAAAATTAACTGAAACTTGCTAGAGAAAGAACGGTCATTTCAGTTATCACTTAGCCTCCTCCGGAGGAACTGCAGGTTTCAGCGATCGCTACCTCTGCAATAAAAAGGTTTGACATCAGGAATATTTTATCCCTTTAACAAGGGAGGTTTTAGAGCACAATTTTTCCGTAAATATACAATATATCTGAGTAGTATATCTAGGAGTTATTATATTAATTAGATATAAGTAGAACATGGTAAATTTTGGGATATATGTATCAAATTGTCAATTAGCTCTAAAGTTTATCTTTATTGCCTTTAGGGGTTTTTCGATTAAAAATGCAACGTCTTTTTTTTGCTCCTGCTCTACTTAGTATTTTTTCTCTTCCTGATTACGATCATTTTTCAAAACTTGAGAAATTATTATATACAACCTTTAATATGTGTTGTTATTATCGAATCCGATTATACAGTATATTTTTCTAATTATATCCACACTTAAATATTAAATCGGACTACCTTCCCACTTTCCTATCTCTCCCAACTATATCATAAGTATTCAACCGGATTTGTTATTAATGCTCATCGATCGATATAAAGTTAAAAATTCAATATATAAATTCTTGCAAATTGATAAATATCTTGTTTCCAATAAGCATTGAAATACTTTATGATATAATCAACAATAATTGCCTAAAATAGTGCTTTGGGAAACTAGGGTTAGATGGAAAAAGAGTGTAACTATTATGAAGTTCTAGGAGTATCAAAAAATGCTTCTACAGAACAGATTAAAAAAGCTTATCATAGCCTAGCACGTCAGTATCATCCTGATGTAAATCCAGGGGATATAAATGCAGCAGAAAAATTCAAAGAAATCAACTCAATGTATGAAATTCTTTCTGACCCATTGAAGCGATCGCAATACGATCAAACGGTAGGGGAAGCCAAAGAACTATATAAACAAGGAGTTGCAAAAAGTCAGCTTGGAGATTATCAAGGTGCAATAGCAGATTACACAAAAGCACTGGAAATTAATCCTAATTGGGCAGAAGTTTTATATCATAGAGGATTCGCTAATTATAAACTGCAAGATTATCGGAGTGCCGATCTTGATTATACAAAGGCATTATTTTTAGACCCATACTTAGTAAAAGTTTATTATTATCGGGGTCTATGTCGTATGAAATTAAGATACATTCAAGCTGGTATGGAAGACTATAGTAAAGCACTAGAAATAAATCCGAATTTTGCTCACGTTTATTATCAACGTGGTTTAGTTTATCTAGAGTTGCAAGAACATCGTCCGGCAATAATAGATTTCAGAAAAGCTGCTCAACTTTTTGCAGACCAAGGTGATAAAGCTAATTCTCAAAGAGCGCTAGAAGCTATTAAAAGTTTAGACCATTTTTCATGGTTAGAAATACTAGAAATATTTCAGACAACTATTCAGGATGCTTGGATAGCAGTAAAGATTTTTATTCCTAATCCCATAGGAGGTTTATTAGCAGCTTTTACTCAGTTAGAACAAAAAAGAGCATTTAACGTTGCAGTTTTATTTGGCATAACATTTGAAATTTGCTTTGTAGTAGGAACTAATCTAATTTTACAGAGATTAGATAAAGCAAATCATACAGAATTTTTATTATTAATAATTATCGGTATTATTCCCTTTGTAAATTTGACAGTTACAAGTGGTTTTGCCAGACTTATTTTCAAAGCTGATGGTAGTTTAACAGGAGATTTATTTACAGCAGGTGCATCCCTATTACCTCTAGGTTTCATGGTACTACTTAGCGGAGTTTTCAATAACTGGGTAATTAGTATTATTTTAGTTATTTTTGCCCTTTGTTATACAATTTTAACTATGTATAGTGGTTGTCAAAAAATTGCCAATATTTCTGAAGAAAAATCAGCTATAACAGTACCTATTATGTTGCTCCTGACTGGGTTGCCATTTGCTTTAATTCACTAAGCATATTTTTCGGGACTTGTATGTATAACATAAGGAAGAAGGAAGAAAGCATTTAGTTATCTAGGAGAGAAGGAAAAATCTTGCGTTATCTGAGTTTTAAGCTTTTGATATATCCTAACTTTTCCTTCGACTACCATTAAGTGCAGATTTATAGACTCTGCACCCACTGACAATTATTCAGTGTTATACCAAACGTGATCAATATTTGCTACAAATAACTAGGTTATTTCTTAGGAGTCAGGAGCACCGAGTCACCGAGTCAGAATGAATAGCTTTGATACCATTTATTAGTCGGAATTTATCTTTTTAGCTGACCCGCCAATTGATCTCACACCAAATTAAAATTATGGTGTGAGATCAATTGGCGGTAAATTAGTGGGACTCGATGTCCCACTAATTTACAATATTATTCTGGGGTTTTCTGGTTTTCAATGTACTTTTTCAAAGTGGAAATTGTTACCCCACTGCCAGAAGCAATCAAATAGGAACCATTCCAGAGAACATCTTTCCAGTAAATAGCGTTAAAATGTTGCTGAAAATTCTTTTCTTAATCGTCGGCTTGTAACTGTTTTAACGTTATTAACTAGCTTGCTTAACATAACGTTGGGATCATACTGAAACTTTTAGGTGAACGTGGTTTTCTTCATTGGTGTTATATCATGTGCCTCCTCCTGGGGAACTACGCTATCGGTTGAATACTTATAAATAACCGTTGTGAGTTCTCAGAAGTCAGAAGTTAGGAGGGAGGAAAGGAGGAAAGAAAGAGGAAAGAAACGAGAAAAGTAAAGATAATTTCAGTATTTCTTAGGTACTGTCAGTTCTTACATTTTATTTATAACTGACCCGTCCGAACATAATATTATTCATCATAACTGGTACAAAAATATACCGATACTGAAAAAAGTTCCTAGGCATCGTGACTTTAGCAGGACTTACGCAGTACAACTATATATGGTATATAATCTCAGCATTTTTCTGGATTTCTCACTGCAATTAGTGCCGTTGCGTAAGTCCTGTTTAGATCAAACAAAAATAAAACAGTGATCGCTCTGACCTGAATTCTTACATCGAATATTTATATCATGTCCGGTTGAATATTTATAAATAACTGACAACAGGAAACACAGAAGTAAAATTTACAATTTGTCTTAGCTTATGACTATTCATTCACCTTTAATATGAACTATTTTCGAGTAGCTCCTGAGTATATCGTACCTCTGTGAGCATCCAAAGTCAAAATCGTGCCATCGCGAACCACACTGGTAGCATTCTTCACCCCCACAATAACTGGTAGTCCCAAACGTAAACCAATAATTGCTGCATGACTGGTAATACTATCCTCTTCTGTTACTACTCCTGCAGCTTTTTGCATTACCTCCACAAATTCAGCATCTGTATGATTAACTACCAAAATTTCTCCAGGGTTAAAATCTCGGACTTCTTTTGCACTATGAGCAACACGAGCGCGACCACTAACATATCCCTGACCAATACCAGTACCTTGACCTAACACTGCAGTCACCACCTCAACCTTAACCAGGTCCGTTGAACCTGCCACACCTTGAATTGTACCCGCAGTCATTACCACTAAATCTCCATCAAATAATAACTCCTTCTCCTGAGCAACACTGATTGCAGATTGAAAAGTCTGACCAGCAGAAGCTAAGTCTAACACCAATAATGGCTTTATTCCCCAAACAAGTTGTAACTGTCTAGCAACATCTACATGAGGAGTCACTGCCAGAATAGGAGTTTTTGGTCGAAACTTAGAAACATTTCGCGCTGTTGCACCTGTTTTAGTCAGAGTCATAATAGCTGCAGCATCTATCTGTTCTGCAATTTGACCCACTGCTTGGCTAATTGCATTAGGAATTGAATGACCTGTATCATTCATACTAGAAACGTTGCAAGTGATAATTTCCTGCTCAATGCGTTTGGCGATCGTTGCCATTGTTGCCACCGCTTCCACTGGATAATTACCTACTGCCGTTTCATTAGATAACATTACTGCATCCGTACCATCAATAATTGCATTTGCCACATCAGAAATTTCAGCACGGGTTGCACGGGGGTTATTCGCCATACTATCTAACATTTGAGTAGCAGTAATTACCGGAATTCCCATTCGATTAGATGTTGAGATCAGTCGCTTTTGCAAAAGTGGCACTTCTTCTGCTGGTAACTCCACACCTAAGTCACCACGAGCAACCATTACCCCATTACACAAAGCCAAAATTTCTTCCATTTGTTCGATCGCTTCGTGTTTTTCGATTTTTGCCACCACAGGAACCTTTTTTCCCGCATTAGCAATTAATTGTTTAATCTCTAAGACATCCTGGGGGTTACGCACAAAACTTAATGCTACCCAGTCTACTCCTTGGTCAAGACCAAACATTAAGTCTTTTCGGTCTTTATCTGTCAGTGCTTTAATTGAGAGATAAACCCCAGGAAAATTCACACCTTTATTATTGGAAAGAGGACCACCAACTACAACCCGACAATGTAATTGCTTCTGTACTTTGTCTACTTTTTCCACCAACATTTCTACTTTGCCATCATCAAGAAGAATTTTTGCTCCTTCTGGCACTTCATCTGCTAAGAGTTCATAAGTTACAGAAGACATTTCTTGAGTTCCAGGCATTAAGTTACTGGTCAAAATAAATGGATCGCCCCGTTTTAGAGATATTGAACCATTTTCAAATTTTCCTAGTCTAATTTTTGGTCCCTGAAGGTCTTGCAAGATGGCTACAGGTTGATTTAGTTCAAAAGAAGTTTGTCTAATTAATCGAATGCTGCGTTGGTGATCTTCATGGGTTCCATGGGAAAAGTTAAGTCTTAGGGTTGTTGCACCAGCTTTGATTAACTCCCTAAGAACATCAGGTTTAGTAGTAGATGGGCCAATAGTTGCTACAATTTTAGTTCGGCGTAAGCCATTTTGCAGTTGCATAATTTCAAAGTTTTAACAGTAATAGGTTAAGAGTGGTATGTTGGATTTTTAATTATTTCTGAATAGTAATTACGCTATATATAATAATGTTAATGTTGAAAAAACAAATGATATTTATTTATTTAATAATTAAAGTTAAAGAACGTTGATTAATTCTGGGACAAAGTTACAATAGTGCCTACATTTATTTATGACTATACTACTGGGCGAGATTGATATCTTAGACTACCATACTCAAAGGATGTCAATGCAACTATTAATAATTACTTTTTACTCTTAAAATTATTTAATTAGCAACAATCTGTATTTTTTATAATTTAAGTTTTAGGATCGGGGTCTAATTTATGGGGATCGCGATTAACTTTATTTAATTTCTCCTATAACCAAAGATTCTAATTATTTTGTTTATATTAATAATATTTCATATATCTTTACAAAATTTTGCCTATATCGTATTGTAATAAAAAAAGTCTCAATCAATATAGAGGAGTGCAAATTAAAATGTTGGAGGCAGGGCTGCAAACGACAGTCCCAAGAGAGTTATTAAGCCCGTCTGGAGGCTTAAATACTAACTTACTCATGTTTTTGAGTGCTATAGGAATAATAATTTCCTCAACCTGCGGTTACTGGTACTGGCACTTTCCTGGCTGGTGCTGCTTCTTGATGAATGTTCTAGCCTTACATATGGCAGGAACAGTAATTCACGATGCTTCCCATAATTCAGCCCATAAGAATCGCTTAGTTAATGCTATTTTAGGTCACGGCAGCGCCTTGATGTTAGGTTTTGCTTTCCCAGTATTTACAAGAGTACACCTACAGCATCATGCCCATGTTAACGACCCAGAAAATGACCCAGATCATTTTGTTTCTACTGGTGGCCCCTTATGGCTAATTGCAGCCCGTTTTTTCTACCATGAAATCTTCTTTTTTAAAAGACGACTTTGGCGGAAATTTGAACTATGGGAATGGTTTTTTAGCCGTTTAGTAGTGTTCACAATGATAGGTGTGTCCATATATTTTGGGTTTCTGGATTATATTTTAAATTATTGGTTTTCTCCTGCTTTAGTTGTTGGTTTAGCTCTAGGGTTATTTTTTGATTATTTACCTCATCGTCCTTTTCAGGAACGCGATCGCTGGCACAATGCTAGAGTTTATCCAAGTGGCTTACTCAATATTCTGATTTGTGGACAGAATTACCATTTAATTCATCATTTATGGCCTTCTATACCTTGGTATAATTACAAACCTGCTTATGAAGTTATGAAGCCACTTTTAGATGTTAAGGGTTCTCCTCAATCTTTAGGATTATTGCAAGGAAAAAATTTTTGGAGCTTTCTGTATGATGTTTTTTTAGGAATTAGGTTTCATAAGCACCAGCATTCTCAACCCCAGGAAAAGGGGAAATTAACATGAGAAAAAATTGAGTATCATCAATAATTTTTTGAGCTAATCAAATAATATTTGTGTTAGTTAATATGATTAATTTTTCCGATATTTCTTTCCTTTGTTCTAGTAGCAGATAATTTTTTTGAACTCCAGAATTTTTTTTTGTTTCATTAGTCTCAATTAGTTTTATGTATTGATGGCTTCCAAATTACCGATATTCATGGAAGCCAATCATCAAGAATAAAGAAAAATTTGACACCGAACTAGATAATTTTTTAAATACATATTTAAGAAGGATGCCATAGCACTACCAATTTTTTGCTCGGCATTCAGCTACTAGAAGAATAATTTTGACTTTGATAAAATTATTCTATTTTTCAATGTTATTTTACATTACGGTCATAAACAACAAGCAGCAGAAGCGATCGCCACTCAAATTGGTTAAGATAGATGTTATTTATTAAAAGCAGACTTAGCGGAAAAAAATGCTGCTGTGAAATTATCGCTTAAAGCGATCGCCTGGCAAAGTTGTATTGATATTCTGGTGAATAATGCTGGTATTTTTGTTGCTACTAGCGTAGATGATGAAATAGACATTTGAATTAATGCTTGGCAACAAACTTTGCAAGTAAATTTAGTTGCAGTTGCCGATCTATGTCGAGAAGCAATTCGTCATTTTCAAACTCGTGACGGTGGCACTATTATTAATATTGCTAGTCGAGCTGCTTTTCGTGGAGACAACCCCCAACATATTCACTATGCATCTTCTAAAGGTGGGGTAATTTTGCTAACTCGTACTATTGCCCGTGGTTTTGCCAAGTCTAATATTTTAGCTTATGCTGTTGCACCTGGGTTTGTGCGTACTGAGAGGTTGTTTGTAAATAATTATGAAGTGTTTTTACCCCTGGCAAATTGGGTATTTCAGCCTATAAATCTGGGATAAATAACCAAGCTGTTACAGTTTAAAGGTCAATCATTTTATATTACAAAATTTTACAAACAGTCTCTGAGAGAGTAGAAAGTTATCATCAATAGGTGGGAGAAGATTTTGCTACCCGCGATATTCCTTTGGGTCAGTTGGCAACACCAGAAGACGTTGCTAACGTTGTCGCTTTTTTAGCATCTGGTTTAGCACCTATACTACAGAAGCAACTATTGATATTATAGCAATGTGCGCTCAGGTATTTACAATGTCCAGCTCAAAGTGCAGTAAGCGAAAAGGTGTACAAAAAATAATGTGTAAATATGCCAGCGCACATTGCTATAATGGCGCTTCTTATGTACGGTGACATTTTGAATATTTTAGGATTGCTATATTACATTATATCCGGTTGAATAGTTGGGAGGAAGAGTCAGGAGTCACGAGTCAGGAGGAAGCGGGGAAGCAAGGAATATGAGAAGAAAGTTATTGTTTGCGTAAGCACAATGGAGTTTGATCGTACGATTAATTACTTATAATAAAGTTTTTGTTTGTAGTTGGACTTTAGTCCTAATACTAAGTATTGTAAGGGCTAAAACCCAACTAGGAAGCCCTATTATAACTGTTATACCGTAAGCATAGCTCCCCCGAAGGGGGCACATGATATAAATAATTACCCGGACTTGATATTATCGACTCACCCGGAGATCAAATTACAAACATTAAAATTACAAACATATTCAGAAAAAGGGGTTGCACATTATGGAATTATATTGCCAAAATTTAGTTTAGATTATGAATAAAAAAACCATTAATTAATCATTCTAGCAATTCTCAAATTCAAAATCCAATTCAATCAAAAACCTAAAATCATTCGTCACTGTGCAATGCCCAGAAAAAAATCTAGCAGTTCTCAGTTCAGTTACTCGTCAGTAAATATTGAGCATTAAAAAACTAAAAACCGCTATTTCTTAATTAATATACTTGTCGCTTGATAACTTAAAAATTCCCCAAAAACCTTGTTATGTAAGGATTCTAGATATTAGGATTTAAAAAGCTTAGAATTATTGCTCTGTCTAGGTTGGAGCGATTTTTTCCCTCTGTTTAGCGACAACTCTAATATACTTGTCGCTTTATAACTTCAAAATTCCCCAAAAACCTTGTTCTATAAGGATTGTAGCTATTGGCGACTAAAATGACTTGGTAATGATTGCTCTGTCTAGGTTGGAGCGATTTTTTCCCTCTATTTAGCGACAACTCTAAATATATTAAATTGGGTAGATAAAAATTAATTATTAGCTTTCTCTATAGCATAGAGCGCGATCGCTAAACTCAATCGTGCTTGTTCAACTTCTGACAAATCAGACCAAGAAGCAGATTGGATTGTTGCCAAAGTATTTTCTACTGCATCATTTTGACTACCACGCATAGAATAAGCTAGGGGACGTGCCATTACTTCCAAATCTTCCAAATCCCAACCTGGTAAAACTTCGCTGACACAATGTACCAATTGGTCTGACAGAGATAGAATAGACCCTAAACTATTCACCTGATCGACAACATTAACAGCAACCTTGCCTAACTTGTTGAGTAAATTATTGGGAGCAAGACCTGAAAACTTCTCAGATAAGGAATTCTGAATATCAATCACAGAAAACAGTTGATCGGTTTGACTTAAAAATTGTTTGCAACCGGAAGTTATTTCCACATCGGTTAGTAAATCAGACAATGGTAACTCCTGCTCAAGAGAATCAAAATAAGAGTCTGATTCTGCTGCTTCTGGATTCCAAGGATAGGCAATATCATCAAGAACTATCGAATTTAATAAATCCAATTCTACTTGAGTGGAACTATTAGCAGAAAACTGAGAGCGGGAAGGCTGATTATTCATAATTTTATTCCTGAGTAAAAATAATTCATCTTCTATTAGATATAGAAGTAGGTAATTAGCAATATTGTTATTTCCTACTTAATCAGCTACAAAAGCAATCTAGCTAGTTCCGCAATTCTAACTTAGATTAACTAGCTAAAATCTTTTGTTGTTTCAATCACAAACTCAAAAGCTTGACCTTGAGAACTGCCAAATTTTACCAGTGTTCCGGATATTATGGCAACCTCATCACGATGGATTCTTTGCCAATCACCAGACTGATAAATTAAAGTACCAAAACGAGAAATATCTTTTAAGAAATAAGTAGGTGTAACCTGTTCCCCCGGAAAACAACGAGAAAAAATTTCAGCGTGTTTTTGGGAAACCCACCGCTCAAAAATCACCACATCATTTTCCTGAGAACGTCCAACCGCGATCGTACCAGGCCAAATAGGCCAAACCTGACTATTGTTGTCTTGAGAACGTAAAAAAGCTCTAGAAGTTGAGCTACCAATCCAAGTTGGAGAGTTAGTAGGTAGTTGAGTTACCAACTCATCGAAGAATTGAATTAATTGACCATTGAACTCTGGGTGCATATATAATACTGGTAAAGTCCAAGCTGGTTGATTAAATCTATAGAGAGTTAATAACTGTTGCCTAGCCACAGCTACTGCTTGATCTATCAACATTCCCTCTCTCAAGCATTGCGCAAAAACTTGAATAAAACTCAAAGCTTCTCCATCGGCAATTTCATCTCGCATCCCTAAAACTGCTGGTACTCCATGATGAATTAATACTTCTGCTAGACTACTGCGTGGTATTGCCTGTACTTGACCAGAAGATATATCTGTAGCTGGTTGCGCTCCCCAACAAGCATTGAATACTGCCAAGGTTACTCCATTGCGAACCAGAACTTGTGCTAATTCAGTACCATTGAGAGTAGTCTCAGGTGCTAAAAATAACCAACCCCCATCTGGGCCTTTTTGACCATGACCAGCATAAAAAAATACGTTATAAATTTTTTTATCTAGATAGGAAATTAATTCTTCTGGGGTCGGTTGAATTAATGTATCGACTCTGCAAGGAACAATAGAATTAACGCTGTGTGAATTTTGGTTTTTAATCTCACGGGGTTTCAACACCTCAGTTAGTCGAACTGCTTCTTCTTCTAGTTCTAATTTGGACAAAGTAGAAGATTGTCCTTGAAGGGCACTTTCCCCAATCACCAGCAGAATATTCAAATATCGGAAAGGTGGGCGAGGAGGTAAGGAATGAACGTCACTGGTAGTACGACTAAACAAAATTTCCCTACTTAGAGAAAAGGCAGGTAAGGCTATTCCTCGTTGCATGATTTCCCAGGGTAGGGCAATTAATTCGGGTGCGCGAATATCCAATCTTACTTGTAAGGGTAGTTCTTGGCCCATAGCAATACCTTCACTTTGGTGGAGACTTTGAGCAATTTTTCCTTGAAATAGCCACTGCCACAGGCTAATACCCAAATGTTGCATCAGGCGACTGGTACGATTAATTCTGACATTGGAAGCAGGGGCAGGATAAATATTTGGAGTTGATGCTAAGGCTGGTTGAGGTGTACCGATGGGAATAGCAGGTAAGCTTTGGGGAGAGAATACTTCTAACCAAGCTTCCCAAGCTTGTGACAAAGTTTCTGGCCACATTTGGTCGTGGTGGACATATCCCCGTTGTAAAGGAGCCTGCATCACCCAGGTGGCAAAATGATTAGCTTCTGGGATATTCAGGCGAGCGATCGCTATATTTAGGCAAGGACTTTCTGCTGGGAAAGGCATTCAATTTTTTCTAAACTATATATTAATGTACTGAAAGAAATCTATGCTAGTTTAACTATACTATTTTAGGTCTTGAGCCTTCATTCCATCTTTAAATAGCTGTTGGGGACTCCCATTATAATCTCCGGTTTAACGGGAGAGAACTTCACAACGAGACATCTATAATTTATTTATACAGAAAATGTGTTTTTTCCATTAATTTAACGTGAAAATTTCCACCCCTTCTTCTGTGACAGTGACAGAATGTTCAAATTGGGCTGAAAGTTTTTTGTCTTTGGTAATTACAGTCCAGCGATCGGCTAAGGTCTTAATATTGTGAGTTCCTTCATTGAGCATGAGTTCAACAGTAAAAACCATGCTAGGACGTAACTTTCATGGCCAGATATGAAGATATATTTGCTAGACTTTGCTATCATATAGTATTGTGGTAAAGCATAGCACAACACAAATTAGTCAATTATTTGTATGCTTAATATCAGATAAATTAAGTATTAGGTGTTGAAAATGGGCGGAAAAACAGATTTAGATAGAGTTGTAGCTTATATTCCTCCAGAGTGGAAAAAAGAGTTAGAGAAATGGGCAAAAGAGGATGAACGTTCTGTGTCTTGGTTGGTGGGTAAGTTAATTGAGCGAGGTTTAGAAGAACATCGAAACCATCAAAATTCTGAGAAAGTAGTTAATACGCATTAGACATCTCCAGAAAAGAGGGAGTAGGTATTCAACAATTAATAATTAATAATTAATAACTAATAATTACCTCTTCTTTTCAAGGAGAGGATTGACGCGGTAGGGAAAATTTTTTCTTCTCTTGGTCGATTGGATATTACGAGGAGACTTAGCCATGCCTCGACCGCTTTTTTCTCCTTTAAATAAGAGGCTTTAAACCTTAATTATTGGGTAATTAAGAAGTCAGAAGTAATACTGTTCTACTAATATGAAGTAATGTAGTTATCCTAGTTCAACTTGCTAATAAATAAAGTTCTAAAGCTAATGCTGCTGATGCGTCAAAGCCATTATAAGCATCAGTAACAACTATTTGAGTATCAGGGGGATAATGTTCTGGAATATCATCAATTGCTACCCATGAATCTCCTAAACAATTGTTATGTATTAAAAATTTAACTACTTCTTGATGTCGAATATATTCAAACTGATGGATAATTTCTGGATCTAAAAAAGGCTTCATTAATTGATAATTGATAATGGATAATTGATAATTACCTCTGGTTAAAACCGCTCTTGATTGAATATAAGGAAATATTATTTCTTTTCTTGGTCGATTGGATATGGTTAGGAAACCCATCCATCCCACTCTTCAGGAAGCTCCGAAGATCGACCGCTTTTTTACCCTTAAAAGGGGAGGCTTCAAGGCGTGAATTATTAATTATTAATTATTAATTATTAATTATTCGGTAAATCCAACTACTCTCTCCCGAAAATCTGGAGAAAATAAAGACTGAACAAATTCAAAGGTAAATATTTCTCTCCATGAAGATGAGATGACAACTAATACTCCTGGATATAGTTGTACGATATCTTCAAATAGTTTTAAACAAATTGGATCGAATTGAAGATAATTTTCTTTGTATATTGGGGAATTAAAGTTTTTTTCAGGAACTAGAACACCATCAATATCTAGGAATATCCACATCTTATATCGTTTCATTAAAGTCAGTAGTCGTAGGCATTCAGCCGTCAGCTATTAGCTATCAGCTATTAATATTGGGACAGTTCATTAATTGATAATGGATAATTGATAATACCATTTCTCAAAAGTATTGCTACATCTCCTTGAGAGTAGGGAGTAGGGAGTAGGGAGTAGGGAGTAGGGAGTAGGGAGTAGGGTTAAAAGACATAAGATATTTCATTTTAATACCGATAATCTTTACAAACATTACTGAATCATTATTATTACTTAATAACTGAAGTCCCATCGGGACTATAGCATTATTTTTGGGAATTGGTATAATTACCTCTGGTTAAAACCGTTCTTGATTGAATATAAGGAGATATTATTTCTTCTCTTGGTTGATTGGATATGGCGAGGGGACTAGCTCTTGACAGAGCTGCTCCGCTAACGCCATCCCTCAACCGCTTTTTTCCCCTTAAAAGGGGAGGCTTAAAGGCGCGAATTATTTAATTATTAATTATTAATTATTAATTATTCGGTAAGAGTAATTGAGAAATTGAAGAATAATAAAAAGTTACTGCCAAAGTCTCCTTTCTCAACCTTAGAAATAATTATTCATTATTAATTGCTGATATAGCAATGAGCGCTGGTATATTTACAAATTGCAAGATGGGCCAAATAGCTAAAAGTCTTATATGATCAGCAATTTATTCCCCCTGTTGCCTGTTGCCTGTTGCCAGATGAGCTGCGCACAGCGCTATAGTTGACTGCTAATGGCTGAATGTTTACCCAAAAAGACACTTACTTTTATATGTCAGTGCTTTTAGATTTAATCAGCAAACCCTAAATATTTATCAAATTAGATATTTTTCTGACAAAAACACTATATGTACGATAGTGCTATAGTTTTTATCCGCTATATATAGTGCATTGACCTAATTCCTGTTTTAATTAGTATAACCAGCTTATAGACAAAAAAATGTTCTACTGCCTGTATATTGATTCATTATTCTTTTTTCTATAACAAATGCGATATAGTTGGCATTTTTTTCTATCCTTATTTATTTTTATAATTCTCGGTTCATTCATCACCAGAGGATACACTTTTCCGGTGGGAAATCATTACACTCATGTTCCTCAAATTAAATCAATGTTGCATCCTGAACTATATAATAATGATTACTATGTTCAGGAAATGTTGAAGTTTACTCCCAGATATTACTATCAATATTTAGTTTATTTTCTCAGCAAAGTTACTGGTAGTATTTCCCTGACATATTTGATTTATTATCTAATTTCTTTTATTAGTTTTATCTGGGGTTTATCTGCAATTAGTAAATTTTTTACTCCTTCCAAGTTATCCGCAGCAATTTTAATTTTTTTAAGTTTAACAGCTTACACTTTAGTTGGATATTTAGAATTTTTTCCCAATACTCCTATACCTGCAACTTTTGCTATGAGTTTAACAGTTTGGGGGATTTATTTCTGTTTTCGGCAAAGATGGATAATTGGTTATTTATTTTTCGGTATCGCTTCAATTTTACAATTTTTAGTTGGTGTTTTGCCGGGAATAATGATGATACCTATTATGTTTATTGAGGCGATAAAAAGTCGGCAGTTGAAGCAAGTCGTTTTGCCGTTCATTATTTTATTTGGGTTTGCAAGTTTAGTTTATCTGCCAATGTTATTAACTGGTACGACTAGCACTGATAAATTGAGTAATGAAGAATTTGTTTTCATCTACGGTTGGGTAAGAAATCCTCATCATATTATTCCTGCTTATTGGAATTGGAAAATTAGGCTGGATTTTATTTGTTTTATTTTGGGTGGATGTTTGTGTATTCACAAAGTTGATGTTGCTAAATCAGAAGATTTTTTACAGAATTCGGAAAAAGGGAAAATATTCTTCTTCAGAGCTTCTGGGAAAGGAGGGGAAGTAGGTAAGATCAAGGAGATAAAAGGAAGGAAAAAAGATTTAATTTTTACTAATGCAAAATGTCTAGAGAAATGGAAGTTTTACCTAATTATTGCAGAGTCAATTTTTGCTTTGTTTTTGGGTTATATTTTTGTGGAAATTTACCCACTGGCTTTATTTGCTAAATTGCAGTTAGCGCGAACTGTTCCTTTTGCTCAATTGATGATATTTATTGCTGTAGGTATTTTGCTCAGTCAGTTATATCAACAGGGTAATTTAGGGTTTGGTTTACTATTGATAATATCTCTAATTCTGCCTGTGCCTTATCAAGGAATTTGCTTTTTTCTTTTATCGGTGGGATTGTTTTTTTGGGAGAAATGGAGTTACAAATTAGTAGTCTGGTTAATAGTTTTAGCTGGATTAATATTTTTCCTATGGCAGTCACGGATAGATTCAAATTTTAATCATTTATTGGCAAAATCAGGTTTATTTTTGGTGTTAATATTTCCGTTTGTTTTGGATGAGGTTGATTTAGCAGTCCCTTGGAAATATTTAATTACTTATAGTTTGGCTGGAGTGACAACTTTAGTATTTGTTTTAGGATTATTTGAGGCATTGCCAGGAAAAATTTTAGAGGTATTTCAACAACAGGTAAAGTTTAACAGAGTTCCTCAAGATGAAGTGACAAAACTAGCTTTAAGATTTAGACAAATTAGCGATAAAAACGACATAATTTTAATTCCTCCATTTGTGTCAAATTTTCAGTTTTTTTCTGAGAGGGCAGTTATTGTTGACTTTAAACATTTTCCTCAAACAGATAGCGGAATTAGGGAGTGGAAAAATCGGATGGAAGATGTTTTTGGCGTAGATTTGAATGATAAATTAGCAGTGGGTGCGATGGAAATTTTGTTTCCACAACAGACGGGAAAAGAATTAGTTAATGTGGCGAAAAAATATGGCGCTGAATATATTTTGACTAGGGTAGAATGGCATGGAGATATTGAGGGGAATATTTTGGCTAGAGAAGGAGAATGGGTAATTTTTCAAATAAATTTTCAGCCGTAGATGTGAGTTTAGCAAATAATTTATGAGTTTTAATCCAGACAATTATTTCAGTATATTTAGGATAAGTAAAAGGTGCTTCATTAATTGATAATCGATAATTACTTCTGCTTAAAACCGTTACGGAGTTGAATATAAGGAAATATTATTTCTTCTCTTGGTCTATTGGATATGACGCAGGTTTCCTCGCCGTCCCACCCTTCAGGAAGCTGCGAAGATCGACCGCTTTTTTCCCTTAAAAGGGGAAGCTTTAAACCAGAATAATTTAATTATTAATTATTTGGTAATACCTAGCAATTGGTAATTGATGATTACTCCAGATAATTTATATAGTAGAAGGAAGAAGGAAAAATCTTACTTTGTCTGAGTTTTAAGTTTTTTATCTGTCCTCATTTTTCCTTAAACTCCTGTACTAATTATCTCTTAAAGCTGCATCTATAATTTAGGTACTCAGTAAGCATTCAGCCGTCAGCTATTAGCTATCAGCTATTAATTTTGGAAAAGGTAAAAGTAACCTTTGAAATTGAGGAAAGAATAAAAAGTTACTGTCAAAGTCTCCGGACTCAATCTGACAAGTAATTATTCATTATTAATTGCTGATAGCTGACTCCTGATAGCTGAATACTTACATATTAACTATAGTCAAATCACAGAATAAATTATTAATTGAGATGAAATATATATGTCAAATATTACAGTCAAAGACTTAGAAGTATTGCAAGATAATCTTAATCAAGTAGGCTTAGATTATCAGTTATAATTAGACGAATAAAAAATATTAGTTATGAGCCCGTCAGATATTTTTTCTAGTGAAATTGGCGTTCGTTTAATAGCTTCTCTTTATAACTGGGTTTATCCACTTCGTCTCGGACGCTTGTTTGATTCTAGTGCTGGTTTTATTATTTCAGATACTAATTTAAAAGTACCTGATGTTTCCTTTGTTCATGCTGAACGTCTGAATAAAAGCATTCGTTATTTTGGGGAAATAGTGCCAGAATTAGTCCGTCAGATATTTTTTCTAGTGAAATTGGCGTTCGTTTAATAGCTTCTCTTTATAACTGGGTTTATCCACTTCGTCTCGGACGCTTGTTTGATTCTAGTGCTGGTTTTATTATTTCAGATACTAATTTAAAAGTACCTGATGTTTCCTTTGTTCATGCTGAACGTCTGAATAAAAGCATTCGTTATTTTGGGGAAATAGTGCCAGAATTAGTAGTAGAAATTAAATCTCAAAGCAATAGAATCAAACCTTTAAAACAGAAAATCAAGAAATATTTATAACTGGGGGTACGACTAGGAATATTCATAGACCCCGACGAAGAAATAGTAATAGTTTATCGTTGCGATAGTGAAGAAATTGAGTTAAAAAATGGAGATAAGTTAACTATTCCTGAACTTTTTGGTAAGTGGGAATTGTCTATTGTTGAACTTTGGCCGTCAGTGTTTGATGAAGAGGAATAAATTTTGTTACAAGATATTTATAGACTACTTGAGTTTGCCATAAAAGATTAAGGAATGAAGGCACTACAAAACTTCAGTATTTAATGAGAACTCAAGATGCTCAAAAACCTTTTTTATTCTGCCTTCTGTCCTTAGCATCGGCACTTTGCCACCAGAATAATTCCTAACGCCAATCTATTAAGGTACTTGTACACCAACACTGAAAAACTAATACTTATGACTATCAAAAAAACAGTGAGACCCTTATTTTCCCTACTTATTCTTCAACTAGCTGTTGCCTTACCTGCTACAGCAACTGACCAAATTCTCTACCTAAACTCAACCCGTGGACCTGGTACTGGTAGCTTAGGCAATTTCCGCAGTACAATTGCCGACTTTATTGATAACTATGAAGATGGCAATGTATTTGATGTTGATTTTGTTCAAACACACGTTTCAGGAGACTTAGCATCTTTTCTAAACGCTAAACCCATTGACTACTATGACCAAATTTGGTTCGATACAACTATCCATAACTCTTCCCTTCTTAGTGCAGCAGACTTAGAAGCTCTCAATACATGGTCAGCAAACAAGCAACCAGAATTCATTCTTGATAGCTCCTTTTTCATCCGCAACAGAACAAGTAATACCATGAGTGCTTCTGCAGGAAACCTAACTGTTAACCAAGCTTTAGCACTACAAAATGCTGGGGGTGGTATTTTCATTGGCACAGATCATAATAGTTTTGCCCACACAGCTAACCAGATTCTGACTAACTTTGGCTTTGATGAGTTGTTTACTGGCACTCACATCATTACCTCAACTCGTCCTTTTGCTCATCCTCAAATGCCAGATGTTGCTTATGGTGTTGCTTTGACTCGTTCCCACGCTAAATTTATAGATATTTGGCCTTTAACTTTGCAAGATTTATTGCCAACTATTCCTATTCCGTTGCGATCGCCCGATTCAGATGTTGTCCTTAACTTATCTGCTGCTTTTAATGAGATTTATGATGAGGCAGCTTATGATTTATCTATAAATTACACGGAAGCACCACCCCCACCTATTTTGTCTGAGGTAGAAAAGCAGTGGGTAGAAAATTTATTCGGCAATTGATATTTGTTGGATTTAGTTTCCTCAACTCTACCTACAAATAATAATTTGCTATATTTGTATTATTTCGCATACCACAAAATTGCCAATTTATCAATCAGCCAAAAAATCAGGAGAGAAAAATTAGTCATTCATCCCAGAGAAATTTAGAGTATTTGCCTCTAAAAATAACGAAATCATAGTTATTTGCAGCTTCAAAATTACTTTAAGCAATAACTATCCTTTGGATTTTTATGTAGTATATACCATCATACAATTAAGAGCAAGGGCTAAAAATATTGAAATCTCGTTAACTACTTCAGACAAATTTTTTGCTTTTTTGTCATCAAGCCCTGACAAACTTAAAAATTTTTAAACTAAAAGACTAAAACTTAAGCAATAACTTATTTGTCAGAGGCAGAAAAATCAAGGAATAATTAGGGTTTGCTGAAAAAGTATTTTTTAAGGAGTAGGGGAGTGGGGGAGTGGGGGAGTAGGGGAGTAGGACAAGGCCGTTTCATTCTCGATAGACACGGGAACGCACCAGACACACCAGACACGGGGATGAAGGCTTTGAATTTATGATTAAAAGTTGACTTTTCACCATTTTAGTCAGAGCAAAAGGGGCGCTTATTGACTGAAAAAATAGAATTTATAGAGGAGGTAGTCAAATATGTTTGTAAGAGTTATTTTTCTGTAATTATTCTGCCTTTTATGCTAACTTTTTGAGGGTTTTAGTCTGAAAATCTGGTACTTTTTTCAACTAAAAAAATGCTTTAACTTTGTAAGCATTCAGCCGTCAGCTATCAGCTATCAGCTATTGCTTTTAGTTGATGATAAAAGCTTTATTAATTCTTTTACTAAAAAAGTTTGCTCCCTTGGCCTTAAAGTCTATATTAATTTAAACACTTTCCCATAAGATAGAGTCTTGCTGCTGACAGCTGACAGCTAATAGCTGTTTGCGCAGCATTCCGTAGGAAATGCTTACTTAACTTTTATCTATCAATGCTTTGATATTTAATCAGCAAGCTCTAATTATTCCTACTAAGAACACATAGCTAATCTAACCAAAAGTACAATAGCAATAACAATATAGATTATGATTTTTTGCTGCCTAGTTTTTCCACCTCGAAAAAGAAAATCTCTCAAAGCTGTAAAATCATAATTCTGACTTTTACTTGGCGGAATGTGGGTTTAAACCGAATGAATTAACTGTCAATTATCTATTGGTAAAAAACTTGTTGCATGGTAAATGGTAATAAGCAAAATTTTCTCAATTATTCTTCCTTCTTCCTTCTTACTTCTTCCTTAAATACGCACTCTACAAAATTTGCTAAATTATTCTTTCTTCTTCCTTCTTCCTTCTTCCTTCTTCCTTAATTTCTAGCACTTCACAAATCTGCTGATCCACATAATCATCATCGACATTTCGAGTTATTAATTCTGCCAAAATTCCTAAAGATATTAACTGTACGGACAGAATAATACATAATATTCCAAATAAAAATAAAGGGCGAGTACCTATAGGTCGAATCTCCATAAACCAAAGTACAATTAAATAACCTAAAGATGTCATTCCCATAGCACCGAATAATAATCCTAAACTTCCAAACAAATGACCTGGTTTATGTAAATAATGAGTAGTTGCTAAAACCGTTAATAAATCAATAAATCCACGAGTATAACGTTCTAAACCATATTTAGATTTTCCCTGTTTTCGCCGATGATGTCTGACAGTTACTTCAGTAATTTTAAATCCCAGACTATGAGCTAATACAGGAATATATCGATGTAATTCTCCATAGACTTTTATGCAGTCTAAGACTTCTTTTTTATAAGCTTTTAATCCACAGTTAAAGTCATGTAATTTTACTCCAGTTAAAATTGATGTAACTCCATTAAATAATTTCGAGGGTAATGTTTTGGAAAAAGGGTCGTTACGATGTTTTCGCCATCCAGAAACTAGATCGTATCCTGACTCTAACTTTTCCAAAAATTTAGGTACTTCTGCCGGGTCATCTTGTAAATCTGCGTCTAGAGTAAAGATAATATTTCCTGTAGCTTTTTTAAATCCAGCAGATAAGGCAGAAGATTTGCCAAAGTTTCTTCTTAATCTAATTCCTTTAATTTTTTGGGGATATTTTTTGATTAATTCATTAATCTCTATCCAAGAGCGATCGCTACTCCCATCATCAACAAAAATTATTTCATAACTATTAATTTCGGCTAAATTCATTACATCCAAAATTCTCTCAAACAAGGGTTTGATTGTAGCTTCTTCGTTATAAACTGGAATCACAAAACTGAGGTATGTACTTTTCAATGTTCAATTCTAATTATTAAAAAGGGAATAGGGAATAGTGAAGAATAGAAAGCAGTATTAAATACTAGCAAACAACATTTAGTAAAGGAGCATCTTGCTTCCACTGTTTCATCCACCAATATAATCACAATAAACTACTATAATGTACCACCACTATTAAAACTATATTGATTGGTTAAAATTATCCAATCTTGACAAGTATTAAATGTAACATAAACTAGCCTAAGATTTATCGCCAATATATTTCCTAACCAACTTTTTCTTTGCTATAAAATAATTTTTTTTTAATTACAACTATTTTCACTTGATACTTAACTTTTTTGGGTAATACTCCTTATAAAATATTAGCCTAATAAAAATATGATTGCTATATGAACGAAAAAGTTGTGGAGCTAATAAAGCAAATGAAATCCTTTGATGATAAAGTTCGTCGCAATGCTATAGCGGACATAGGATTTATTTTTAGAGATGTATTTTCTGAAAGTATCTAGATATGAAATATTTGAGTTATTTGAAGGGATGCTATCTCCAAATTTGATAGATTTTTTTTCGATGAAACTGAATTATATGAGATTGTAGTTTGTATTCAAGAAGAAATTGAAGCAAGGAATAAAGAGACAGGAAGTATAGCATTAGTAATAGGTGTAATTCTGCTCAGACTGGTTTATTACCCCTAGTTATAGGTATCAAAAATAGTATTGAAAAATTGAATTTAGGTGACTTAAATCAAGTGTTAATTTCGTTGGGAAAGTTATTATTTTTTGATAATAGTTTAAGTGATAATGAAAAAAAAGATATAGTTCTGAAGAATGAATTAATGAGTAAAATATTGGCTAAAATTATTTCAGAAACACCAACATATCACGATCGCTTACTAGAAACATATACACATTTAATATCTCGTTTTATTTGATGATGGAGATGAAGAAACAGACAGACTATGACAAGCATTAAGTGGTTAAACAAAATTAATTTAATTGCATATATCTAAAATATCAAAAACCAAAATTATGTTGATTATTTAAAGCTATCCAATCTTGACGATTTTTCAATTTCACATAAGCTGTTAAAATCTCCTGCTGTGAGTCTTGAATATTTTCTATATTTTTGACTTTTGAATGTCTTGAGTGCCTCTTACATTCTGAGGTATCCTCAGAATTACACACTCGCTTTTGACTTTTAACTTCGATATATCCTTTCCAACCTGAAAATTCATATTCTGCTCCTAATAATTCTGCTACATCAGCACGAGGAAAACCTGACATCCCAAAACCTTTAACTACATTTTCTTGATTCAAAATAACAATACATTTAACTTCAAAAATCTCTTCATTTTTAACTTTTGAGTGTCTTGAGTGTGTCTTACATTCTGAGGTATCCTCAGAATTACACACTCGCTTTTGACTTTTAACTTGACTAACCCATCCATTTACTCTAGCTGTAGTTGGAGAAAATTTAGTCACAGTATCAAAATATCCCTGCAAGTTTTCTGGGAGTTTTGCAGTTAATAAATTAGAGTTAATTTTTTTATCTAAATTAGCGCAAAAATTATCTTGTTTTATATCTCGATGAAAAGGTACTAAACCATCAGCTTTTAAAGCATCCACTAACCCTAAAAAAGCAGCAGGTCGGTTACCTACTTTTTCTTGAATTAAAGTCGGATCGGAAATGTCAAGTTGTAACGATAATCCTACTAAAGGTTGATAAGTTGCGCGATGAGCAATTTCTCTAAAAGTTTCCGTACCTACTCGATACATTAATATAGTTAAAACAGTCAAAACTGCCACCAATGGCATAACAAAATACCACTGTTTTTTGAGAGTAAGTTGCTGTTGTTGGAGCAATAAGAAAATTAGGATAATTAGACTTAACCAAAATAGAGAAGGTAGAGTAGCATAACGAGAAGCGATCGCTTGTTCTATTCCAAAACCAGAACGACTAACTGCTGCCATTAAAGCGGTGCCAAAAGTATAAATTATTATTGATAACCAAGGCAACCAATCTTGAGGATAAATTACAAATAACCAATAAATTAAAAATATTCCTGCTAAAACTAATCCTACCCAACCTATTGCGGAAGCGACGGGAATATTATGAGTAAAAATTGCTCCTAAATAAACAGGAATGTAGGTAACTATATCAATAAAATTCAGTTTAGATAATGAGGGATGATGAGAGGGTGTTGTGTAGGTTAGCAAATAAATGCCTATTACTAAAACAGAAAAAAATAGATAACAGATAGTAAATTTTTTGGGCAATTTATATAGAATAGCAACTGCACATAATATCGGCAAAATTCCTAGAGCGGTACTATAACTAATACATCCTAAAATTCCCAAAATTATACTGGCAATAGCAAATCTATTTTGTTGAGATTCTAGTAATTTTTTTACACAAAAGATTGAAGCAATAACAAATAAATTAGCAATTACCCAATGTACTCCACTATATCCGCGCATCCAGTTATGAGCAGCAGCAGGGGTAAAGTTAAAAACTGAGATGAATAAAATTAATAATAAAAGTATCGGACGATATTTTGTGAGAGTATTAGCTACTAATGCAATTAACAAAATTCCCTGAGCAACAGCTAGGAAAAATGTAGCTAGACACAACCCAATATTGGAACCTTTAGTAACAACAATATTCAGAGCATAAATTATGGCAGGAATTAAGACAAAATGTTCGTTTGCTCGAAACATCCAGTCAAAAATATTGCTGGAAAAACCATCTATAGAATAGATATTTTTAATCATCCACCAATAATCAAAATTTAGCAATTCCCCTGCTTTAGATATCATAAATAGTACATAGAAAGCTGGGAGGAAAATTACAATGGTAGCGATAATTATAAAAATAAGTTCTGACTTTTTTTTGACTAACATAAATCGGAAGGAAAGACACGAATTTTTGCACGGATGTACAGATTAATTTGAAACAGGTTAATATTTGCTACCCTACTTATATAGCCATTTCAGTTTAGATTGAGACGAGGGTTTCTTGCTGTGAAATGGTTTCATTCTTATTTGAAATTATAATATAAAATTGATAAGTGTTGGCTACAAATAACTAGGATATTTCTTAGGAGTCAGTCCTCAGGAGTCAGAATGAATGGCTTTAATAACAGTTTTTAGGTCTGAATTTATCTTTTTAGTCCAAGAGACATCTCCTATAAAGTATTTTAATTGCCCTTATTATTGATAACATTCTTTTTTCAAATTGGTATAATACCAAGGGCGAAAAAAGAATGCTATGGCACTACAAGAATTGGTTAAGACATTTTTCAATCGTATTTGCGGAGCGTTTCCCCAGGAAAAAACCTTTTCAGCTTACTATTCCCTGTTCCCTGTTTCCTAGCGCGTAGCGCTATACAAAAAGCTGCATCTTGATCGGAGATCCTTAAAAAGAGTTACTCCAATTTATTTTAGACAACTATCTCTATAATTTTTTCCTTTTTTTTCAATATTTATTCCTGTAGTAATAGACATCTCCAAGAATAAAAAATAAAATTAATTATCGCACTCTTATTCATCAATTAGTTTCCCCTACTCCCTAAACTAATAAATAGCGATAGGATTAGCAGGCGAACCTGTTGCACCTTTCATTTTTAGAGGAGCAAACACAAACATAAATTCGTAAACTTTATCTTCTATTAATTGACTAACATCCAAGTTCTCAAAAATAGTAATACCGTGCTTAACTATCCATTCAATATGACAATCAGCAGGTCGATTTGGGTCTTCACCAGGAGCAGCTTCAGTTCCCCAAGTATCTGACCCTACCATCGCTATTTTTAATCTAGATAAATAACGACAGCTAGTAATACCTGGTCCAGGTCGTCCAGAATTAAATATTTGACGATTTTTAGCTTTTTGTTCGGGATTCAGACTATCCCAGTCTTTTCCCCAATACTTACCATGACCTGTATAGAAAATAACTACATCCCCTTGTTTTATTGGAGTTATTTTTTGTTTTTTTATCGCTCCTTTAATATCATTAATAGTAATAATTCCTGAGTCATTTTTACTCTTACCTTGGGGAACTGGTAAACGTTCAACTCCTCGATAATTAGCAATATCTAATAACACTCCCCGCGTCACATATCCTAACTCTCCAATCTTTTCTACTCCTAATTTATTTAACCCGTAGGATGTGCCAAAATCTTCTAAAAAATTACCATTATAAAAATAATTTCCTTGAGAAGTATTAACGCCAATATGACCTAAACCATCAAATTGAGTACCAACCTGACCTAACTCAGCCATCACATATTCATCATTAACAATAATGTCATTTTCTCCGGGAAATTTATAAGTTGGTAGACCGGGAATTATTAATTTCCAATTACGTTGTGCAAATACCGGAGCATCACTTTGATAAACTTTGCCAAGAGTAGCTACTTTACCTTTTTTGACTAATTTTAGAGATTCTAAAACTTTTTTATTACTAATCCAATTAACTGAACCTACTTCATCATTTTTTCCAAAAATTGAAGGACTCCATCTATCTCTCAAAGGGAGTTCGTCAGCTATACTTGAGGATGAAAAACTAGAGAGAGTTGATAAGATAAAAATAAGTATTATGGTAAATTTGAAGTAATTAGGAATTTTCATTTTTTTTAGGGAATCGGGAATCGGGAATCGGGAATAGAAATTAATTTTAAAGTAAGCATTCAGATATTAATAGTCAGCTCTTCCTAGGTCATGCTATACAAACAAGTTTTTTCATTAACGAACCAAGCATTTGCTTAACTTATACTACATTTTACTACATTTTCAACCAGATAATTGAAGCACAAGAAAGAGGAACTTGAGTTGTTAACTAAAGGTAATAAGGCTAATAGCTTACCTTTTAAAACTGTAGCTTACTATCCACACAAAGTGCTGTAATTCAAGGAACATTAAAGAAATAAGAAATAAGGTCTTAAGCTTCCAATTTTTAAGGGGATAGAAAAAATAAAATTCCCTATTTCAAGTCTTCTATTTAAGCTGGAAGCACTGATAACTGATAACTGATAACTGAAATTGCCTCACAGAAATTTTAAGATTGTCTCAATTAAAGTTTTCGGTTCCTTTTGGAAAAACATATGACCTCCTGGAAATTCATGTAAGTCAAAAGAACCGAGAGTATGGTGACTCCATTCAAATAATTCTTCATGGTTAAGTTCACCATCATTTTTACCTCTAAAACTAACTATGGGAAATTGAAAAGGAGGTTCACCAGATTCAATATATGTTTCGTGGAGAGTGAGGTCTGCTCGTAAAATTGGTAAAAATAATTCTATTAGGTCTCGGTTTTGTAACACTGCTTCTGGAGTACCACCGTAGTCACGAAATTTAGACATTAAAACCTGGTCTGACTTTTGATGAACTGGGTTATCAATGGGAATATGAGGAGCGTAACGACCTGAAATAAATAGACATTTGGGAGTCGGGAGTTTTTTCATTCGCAGTTGATGAGCTACTTCAAAACAGACTGCCGCACCCAGACTATGCCCGAAAAATACAAAAGGATATTCTATAATTAGCGGTTTTAATGCTTGAGTCAATGGAGGTAAGAGATTGTCCCATTTTGTAATCAGGGGTTCTTTAATTCGAGTTTCTCTTCCTGGTAGTTGTATGGCACATACCTCTATATTAGAAGGCAAGTATTTTCCCCAGAGACGAAACAAGGAAGCACCAGAGGCAGAAGGGTGAAAACAGAATAAACGTAAAGTCGGTTGAGAAATCGGTTGAAATATTTTTATCCAAGGAGAGGGAGTAATAGTGGTATTCATTGGCAAATTTATTAGCTCTAAATTGGTATAATAAAAAATCTGGCTGTTAATGAGTAAAAAAAATGTGGACTTTATTTGATTCTCATTCCTTAGATGGTTAGATATACATTTTTTCTAACTTCTTGAATTGTCTTATTTTTAAGAAGAAGTAATTGTTAATTGTTAATTTTTCAACTGCAACCTAACACTCAATACCCTACAGAAATTTTAAGATCGTCTCAATTAAAGTTTTCGGTTCTTGTTGGAAAAACATATGACCCCCAGGAAATTCATGTAAGGCAAAATTACTAATAGTATGCTTTTCCCATTCGGATAAATATTGCAAGCTAACTTCCAAATCATTTTTACCTCTAAAAGTAACGATCGGAGATTCTAAGGGTGCTTCAGGAAAATACGTATATTTTTCATTGAGGGTAAAGTCAGCTCGTAATACAGGTAAAAACAATTCCATTAGCTCTTGGTTTTGTAAGACTGCTTCAGAAGTACCGCCGTATTCTCGCAAAGTGGAAATTAACTCTTGGTCAGATGCTTGATGACGTAGGTTATCAATGGGAATTTGAGGAGCGCGACGACCAGAGACAAACATATATTTAGGAACAGGAAGTTTTTCCCTGCGTAGTTTACGAACCACTTCAAAACTTATTAATGCACCGAGACTATGCCCAAAAAATACAAAGGGATGTTCTTCAATTAAGGGTGACAAAGCTTGAGTCAGTGGAGGTAAAAGATCATCCCATTTAGTAATCAGAGGTTCTTTAATCCGAGTTTCTCTACCTGGTAATTGTATGGCGCAGACCTCTATATTTGAAGGCAAGTATTTTCCCCAAAGGCGAAACAAGGAAGCTCCAGCAGCAGCAGGGTGAAAACAGAAGAAACGTAGAGTAGGTTGAGAAATCGGTTGAAATATTTTTATCCAAGGAGAAGGAGTAGTAGTAGAATTCATTAGACAAATTTATTAGCTCGAAATTGGTATAACAAAAAACTCTAGCTGTTGACGAGTACATTTTTCAATACTTACTCCACCCGTGGGTTTCAGATACAAAATCTGCAACGTTATAGTTTTTGCTTACTAAGAACTATATAGTTTTTTTGAGTGAGCCTGGTGTGACTCTGTGGAAAATATTGTTATCTAGAGAGAGGGAGTGATAGTTGGATTCATTAACTGCGGTCAGGACTTCCCTGCCTGAAGAATCCCCCGTTCGTCATGTCGCGTAAGCGCAACGTCAGGAGTATGTCAATCTGTACTGCCAATTTAACTTCTAAATTCTAAATTCTAAATTCTAAATTCTAAACAGCTAACTGCTTTAACATTTGCCTCAAACTATCTTTCCAATAAGGAGAATGGTTCCCCAAAACTTTTGAGATTTTTCCACTATTCAAAACTGAAAAAGCAGGTCGTTTTGCTGGAGTTGGATATTCGGCAGTAGTAATGGGAACTACTCGTTTTACTTCCAAAGGAAAACCCAGTTGTTTTGCTTCCTCAAAAATAGTCATGGCAAAATCGTACCAACTAATCGCTCCACTATTTGTATAGTGATAAGTTCCATAGGTTTCCGAATTGAGGTGCGGAATAATTTTAGCGATCGCCTCTGCTAAGTCTCCCGTCCAAGTTGGACAACCGACCTGATCGTAGACAACTCTTAATTCTTCCCTATCTTTACCTACCCGCAACATGGTTTTGACAAAGTTACCTTTTCCATAAGTTCCATAAACCCAAGCTGTTCTAATAATAATATGATTAGCTTCTGTTTCTCGAATTGCTTCTTCCCCAGCTAATTTAGATTTACCATAAGTTCCGAGGGGGTGTGTCGGGTCGGTTTCTATGTAAGGGGTGCTTTGACTACCATCAAAAACATAGTCAGTGGAAATGTGGATTAAGGTTGCTCCTAATTTTTTAGCCTCTTTTGCCATAATTCCAGGAGCAATACTATTTACAGCATGAGCTAATTCTGGTTCACTTTCAGATTTGTCAACTGCTGTATAAGCTGCGGCGTTGATAATTATTTCTGGTTTAACTTGGTCTATAAGTTGGGAGATAGCATTGGAGTCTGCTAGGTCTAAATTTTCTCGTCCTACTGCGGTTACTTCTCCTATTTTTGTGAGGAGGGGTTGTAGTTGACTTCCTAGTTGTCCGTTAATACCTGTTAATAAGATTTTCATTTGTGATTTTTGATGATTCTGAGTTTTGAGAATTTTAAGTTTGAGAATTTGCTGATTTTCATTTTGTCTTTGAGTAAGTAGTTCGGTAAAGTTCCGCCTCTCTGAACAATAACTTCAGCTAGAAAGTTTCCCCAAATATTCTAATTTTTCAATCCATAGTTTTGAGAATTTTAAGTTTGAGAATTTGCTGATTTTCATTTTGTCTTTGAGTAAGTAGTTCGGTAAAGTTCCGCCTCTCTGAACAATAACTTTAGCTAGCAAGTTTCCCCAAATATTCTAATTTTTCAATCCGGAGTTTTGAGAATTTTACTGTTTGATAATTTGCCGATTTTCATTCCGCCTTAGTATCAAGTTAGGTGAAAAAGTTCAACTCCAAGCAAAATCATTCTAGCAACTAACTTTTCCAAAAATATTCTGACTCCTGACTCCTGATTCCTGACTCCTCTTATACAAACAAATCAGCATCTTTTAAAGTTGTACCAGCTTCATCTTTTTTAGATAATTTAACCTCAATTCCATCTAAAGGCCAATCAATTCCAATCTCTGGATCGTTCCAAATAATTGAACGCTCATATTCAGGTGCATAATAATCAGTAGTTTTATACAAAACATCAGCAGTTTCAGACACTACTAAAAAACCATGAGCAAAACCAGGGGGCACCCAAAGTTGTCGTTTATTTTCTGCACTTAAAAGATAACCTACCCACTTACCAAAATTAGGAGAATTTTTCCGAATATCTACAGCAACATCGAATATTTCTCCCACAACTGTTCGTAATAATTTACCTTGAGCTTGTTGAATTTGATAATGTAAACCTCGAAGTACACCTTGACTAGAACGAGAGTGATTATCTTGTACAAATTCCAGATTTACTCCTGTTTTTTCTGAAAAATTGCGTTGATTAAAACTCTCCATAAAAAAGCCACGTTCGTCTCCAAAAACTTTTGGCTCTATCAGCAATACTTCTGGGATTTCTGTTTGAATTACATTCATTTATATGACCTCAATTTATTTATAGGTAGTAGGTTTTAGGTTTTAGGTTTTATGTTTTAGAGTTAATATATAGCAACCGCCTAAGCAGTTAGAACATATCAAAAGCTTAAAACTCAGACAACGCCAGATTTTTCCTTCTATCCTAGATAACTAAAACATTCTTCCTTCTGTTATATTCACAATTAAAAATTCCATAGATATATAACTTTATCTTGTCTATTTTGTCAACCTTTTTTTCCCTGATACCAACCGTGAAAAAAGAATGCTTAACTTAGGCGACATTTCAATTATTAAGTAATTAACACAGACTGAATAACTTTTTTGATAATTACCACCCCAGTTATTGTTAATTATTCTGATGTTTATTTCCCCTCCTGGGAGGGGTTAAGGGTGGGTTCCCTCTCTATACGGAAGTTGCATGCAACGTCCCTACCTACTCCCCTACTCCCCTACTCCCTCACTCCCTTGCTTTTTCTTTCCCCTACTTTTTCTTTCCCCAAGCTTCTAATTCTCCTATCCACAGAGAAAAAACTAATTTATGGAAATTTAGCGTTCGAGCAATTCTCAGTAAAAAGGAGAATAAAGTTGGCTGATAATATTTGAGTCGATCAAATATATATTCCACACTCATAGAATTATTGGTTGGCTTTGATTCTACATCAGAAAATCCACTTTTTTCCAAAGCTAATTTTATCGTATCAAGGGAGAAATAAGTCAAGTGTTCAGCTGGTTTATAGTGATACCATAAAGATCCTAATAATTTATGCCAAAACCCTCCCAAATTAGGAGTAGTAATAAAAATCCATCCTCCCGGTTTCAAAAGTTGATAAGCTCCTGTTAGTTGAGCAATAGGGTCTGTTGTATGTTCAATCATATCTTGCAACATAATCAAATCAAAAGAATTAGGTTCAAAATTATGATTAAACAAATCTCCTTGATATACAGATAAACCCCTATTTTTAGCAAACTTTACTGCATATTTTGATACTTCTAAACCTTGAGGATTATCCCATCCTAAATCTTTTGCTTGCTCCAAACAATCACCTAAAGCACAACCCACATCTAATAATAAGCCTTGACCAGAAAGTTTTGTTTCAGCCTTTAATAAACGTTTGCGAAAAGTCTGGCTATTAATTTTCATCCCTTGGAAATAATTAGAATATCCTCCTTTAGGAAAATCGTTATTATAATAATCTTCCTGATAAATTGCAGTAGGATTTACTGGTGGATTATTATCCCATACCATACCACATTCAGAGCATTTTGCTAATAGATAATCATCCCCTGCTTTGTAGTAGTTAAATTTATTTGTATGACATAAGGGACAATGATTTTTTTGCATAATATTTGATGAAAATTACTTCTGTTAAAATTACATCTAGATAAATATATTGCCAGGGATTAAAATCCCTGGCTCACAGCTAAAGTCCTCTGCAGAGTACTCCATATTTTCAGTCCCTTTTAAGGGACTTCAGCTATGAACCATGAAATTTATTTCATGGCTATTTTAGAGGTTATTGTTATCTTTTCAACTCTCTTCTACCCTAACTTTTACTTCATCATTTAATTTGACAAATTCTTGTTTGTCAGAGTTATAAACCCAAGCTTTAATTATATTTTCTCCCATGGGTAAAGATTTAGCTGAAAATGTTACTTTCCATCTCACTTTACTATAAAGTTTTGACTTCATAATTTTAGCAATATCATTACTCTCTAAGTTGACAATGGCATTGGCAAAAAAATATTGATTCTCGCCAGAAGAAAGTAATACTAAGTTAGGTTGTTTTTTTCTATCTGGTCTAATTGCCCAACCTCCTAAATTTATAGTTTCGTCACCTTGAATAATTAGAGGTTTTGCAGTTGTTTGAGGATTATCTAAATAACCATAATTTTGTTTTGGTTGTTTGATAAATTCCAGATTTTGAGGAAATTCTCGCCATCCTAATTTTTCCATAATTTCTGCACCTTGTCTGACTAACCAAGTTTTACCATTCATTAATACTAAACAACTATCTGGAGATTCTCTGATAAATTCTGAATCTGCTAAATAGTTAATTATTTCTAGACATTCTTTCCGACTTTCTATGTAGGGAAAACTTAATTTTACATTCCTCACAACATACACCGAGTTGATCGTCATAATTCCTGTCATTGCGACAGCTAAAATTTTATATATTGATAAATATTTTTGTTGCTCCTGTACAAACAAAGCTAGGAGATATATTAGAGAGATAATTAATAATATTGATGTGGTTGTATATCGGGAAGAAATCATTGCATTTTCGATTCCATATTCTGCTCTACCTACAGAAATAGATAGAGCAGAAATTAGAGAAAATGTACCTATTGCCAACCAAGGAATGGTTTTCTTTAGAAAAAAATCTAAATTTGTTAATAAAGGTGCATCCAAAGTTTCTAAAGATTCTGGAACAGAAATTCTATTTCCTCTGAATTTCCAATTCATTGCTTCGGGTAGAGAACTTTTTATTCCTAATTCTTGACTTTCTTTTTTCAACAAAATTTTATTGAGAAAGTAATATGTAAAAAATAGGAAACCAGAGAATAATGTTAATCCTGTTAAAATTGCCGATATGGGAAGTCTGACTAAAGGTAAGCCTAAAACTGCTAAAAAGTAATTTATTATCAAAAATGGTTGTTCTGTAAATAAAAATGGTTTTGGTTCCCGAATCGGATTGAAGTTAATTGCGTAGATAAGAGATGAAAGTATAAAGAGCAAAATCCAGATACTTAGTCTACTAATTTTTTGTTTTAGTTTGCCTTCTATAGATAATATTGACGGAATTAAAACCAGCCAAGAAAGTAATCCTTGTATTAATGTAAAACTTCCGATTAAACAAAATATTGCTGCTAGAAATATTCTGGTTTTTACGGATAAATTATCTAAGGCGTGAATAAAATATACTGCCATTATTAGACATAAGTTTGTCAGAAACCAAAATAGGGTAAATCCCCATAACCAGTTTTGATGTTGTACTAAGGAAAATAAGAATAAACAACTTAAAATATTTGCTATATGTAGGATATTTTTGTTTTGATTCTGAAATTGAATTTCGGCTATTTTGCAAATAGCAAAAAATGTGATGATGACAAAAATTACGCTACAAATTATTTCGGCTTGAGTGTTCCATTTAGTGGCAAATGCTAAGGCGGTAATGATTAATTTTGGTATTAATATTCTGTGATGTCCGTGTACTGTGAAAAAGTCAAAAAATGTGGCATTTCCTTCAGCAACTCGCTCAAAGATAGGGGTTAATCTCCATTGATCCCAGTAGGGAACGTTGACACTAAAATTACCGAGAAACCAAAGGAGTAATAAGACTGGGAAAATATAGAGAGTTAGTAATAATATTTTGGTTTGGGAAAATATTTTTCGCATTATTGGGAAGTGGCGATCGGCAATATTATAGGTGTAGGTTGGGTTTCGTTCCTCAACCCAACTACTGACACTTATACAATAAAACAAACCACATCTGTATCTCTTTTCTCTATTCGTTTAATGTTAGGTTTCACTACCGTTCAACCCAAGCTACAATCTACTTTTAACATTATTAGAAAATTGGTAGATAGCTTTTTTTGGAAATATTACCTTAAAGCGAAGTTGAAAGTCCTGTTTCTTTAGAGCTATGCAGCAATAGAGATGAATAAAATTTTTATTTCTGATTTGCTAAAAGCTTACCTCTGGATTTTCTCGGCAAAAACTCCTATTCCTATATCCGCAACAAAAGGGAAGTGAGCAAAAATTCCTATTGCGTATGTGCCAATAGAGATGAATCAGATTTTTATTTCTGATTTGCTAAAAGTTTACCTTTGGATTTTCTCGGCAAAAACTCCTATTGCGTATGTCGCAATAGAGATGAATAAAATTTCTATTTCTGATTTGCTAAAAGTTCGCCTCTAGATTTTATCGCTCAAAATTCCTATGGCGATATCCGCAACAAAAGGGAACTGAGTCTAAATTCCTATTGCGTATGTCGCAATAGAGATGAATAAAATTTCTATTTCTGATTTGCTAAAAGTTTGACTCTGGATTTTGTCGGTAAAAGCTCTGGAGGAATGTTCCAGAAAGTACAAGGGTTTTGTGGTCGCTATAGCTCTAAAAAGAAGTCCCCTAGAAAGTGTCACTGGGGAAGTAGACTTCTAGGGGATACTGTTCTCAACTTTGGGGAGAAGAGGCGATCGCTCACTAAAATTTTTGTTTTATTAGTCGGACAAATAGACCAGACCCAACATTGTTAAGTCGAAATAATTTTGACAATATTTATTGATGAGATGAAATATTAAAGAAGCGATCGCTTATCATTTACCTACTCCTGAATTCTAAATTCTAAATTCTAAATTCTAAATTCTAAATTCTAAATTCTAAATTCTAAATTCTGACTCCTAGTTAATTAACATTAGTCAAACTCTTAAACTTGCCAGTAAATCTGTTAAAGAACAACTCTAAAACCGTCCGCTTACCAACATTAATATTTGAGTTAATTGCCATACCATTCTGCAAACCAATTTCCAAATCATTCTCATTATCCAGAACAAATGTTTGCCGTTCTAAATCAATTGTAGTTTCAAAAGAAAAATAAGGTCTTCCTGCTTCTTGGTCTGGTGGAATAGCATCATCACTAATAGAAATAACCTCCCCAGTTACTGTACCAAATTCATTAGCTGGTAAAGCTTCAACTTGCACTTCTACAGGTACACATTCCACATCACTTAAACCTAATTTTTCTCGGTTTTCTTTCAGTTCCGGACAAGCACATTTTTTACCTGGTTCACATTCAATAACTTCTCCACCAGCTAATTCTTGGTCGTGATAAGGTTCTAATTTTTTCCGTTTATCATTTAAAGCTTTTAATACTAAAGCAATATCTTTATTCTGAATATAAACTACCGCTTCTAAACCTTCATCATCATCCAATACTGTCAACAATGGTTGAGTTTGTTGTGCCTCATAAGACGCATCTTCACATCTTTCTGGTTTAATATCCCCAGGTTTCAAGACATCATTAATTACATATTGACAAATAGGGTCAGTTTTTATATCTAGAGAAGACTCTTCTTTACTAACAGGTTTTAAATCAAAAATAACCCCAGAAACTGGTGCTTTTAAAACTTGATTATCACGAGTTTCTTCTAACTTTTCAATCTGAGCATTAACTTCAGTTAGTCTCTTTTGGTTATCAAGTTTTAGACGAGTAAATTGAGAATCTATTCTGGCAATTTCCCTTCCTTCATTTTCAGCAATTCTGGCATAAAGTTCCCTTGCCCAACCATCTCTAGTATTTTTTAACTGTTCTTTAGTTCTATTAATAGCCACATTTAAACGCTGTTGTTCTAACCTAGCGCGTTGTATTTCTGCTTGACGAGCTTTGACTTCTCCCTCTCTAGCATTAATATCAGACCTGCGAGAATTTATTTCTCCTTCACGAGAATTTATTTCTCCTTCCAATATATTAATATCAGACCTGCGAGAATTTATTTCCCCTTCTCTAGCATTAATGTCTGATAGGCGAGAATTTACTTCTCCCAATCTAGTATTTATTTCTCCTGCTCTTGCTTGAATTTGGTCTTGTTGCCTTAAAAGCTCACTTTCTCCTCGGAAAACTTCTTGTTCCTGACGTTTTTTTTGTAGTTCAGCGATCGCTCCTTCTTCTACTAAAGGAGATATTTGTCCTAAAATTTCTTGGTTAGATCCTAATACTTGTTCTGACTTACTTAACTGTCCTTTAGCCAGGTTTAATTGCTCTTGAGAATATTGTAGTTGTTCCTGAGTATTTTTCAGTTGTTCGTTAGCAAACTTCAGTTGTTTCTCTGTATTATTTAATTGTTCGTAAGCATAAGTTAGCTGTTGCTTACTATTATTTAATTGTTGTTTGGCAAACTGTAATTGTTGTTTGGCATATTGCAATTGGTCTTGAGCTACTCTTAATTGTTCTCTAGCTGCTTCTTCATCTTCTTCTGCTTGTTGAAGTTGTTTTTCTAGCTCTGTAATTTGCAATTCTACAGCAGCTACACGAGAATTATATTCAGCTTTGTAGTTTACATATAATCCTTGCAAACTAGAGTCAACATTAACAAAACCACCTCTATTTAGATAAAGCTCATTAATCAGAGCGCGGTATGTTTGATTTTCTGATATTCTAGTTTGTCGCTCTTGAGCTAATTTTTGTAAATCTGGAGGTAAAGCTGTAGGAACTTTACCATTTAGTACCTCTTTATAAAACTGATTTTCTCTTTCTAGAGTGTCTTTTAATTCTTTAGCAGAACCTAAATCTGCACTAGGAGCAGTAGGACTAAAAGTTAGTAATGGTTGATTTTTTTCCACGCGATCACCATTTTCTACATGGAGTCTAACTACATTGCCACTGGTAGGAGCTTGGACATCTATGGAACCATCTTTTAATTCTAATTGACCAGTCGCTGGTACTGCTTGGTCTATCTCAGCAAAGTAAGCCCAAATTATTGCTGAACTGGTAATTATCATTATCATCCATAAAAATAGTCTAGATAATATAGCTGGTTTCTCTAGAATGACTGGTTGTTCGTTTAATGATGTAGATTGAGTATTCATTTTGTTTTTAATTTTTTAGTAGGCAGTAGGCAGTAGGCAGTAGGCAGTAGGAAAGAATCAGGGAAAATGGAAGTTATAGAGAAGGTGATCATTAATTAGGGAGTAGGCAGTAGGGAGTAGGGAGTCAGAATAAATGGCTTCAATATCATTTTTTAGGTCGTATAGCAGAAGACAGAAAGAAAAATCTAGCCTTATCTGAATTTTAAGCTTTTGATATGTCCGTGCCATTTGCTTCGACTGATATATTAACTATTCTTACTAATTATTTATCATTTTTTCCAGATTTTTTTTCCTCCTTTTTACTTTCGATAATTGATAATAATTGCTCAATTTTATTTTATTTTTGATTTAAAAATTGTTGTCAAATTTCCTTCCTCCTTCATTCTCCTGCCATAATTATTGTTTAATTTAATTCTTACTTCCGATTATTTCCAGATTTTTATTCCTCCTTTCTTAACTTTGAGTAATTTGGGTAATTAAGCAATTATTTTCAAGTTTTCTTCCTTAAATAATTCTTGTTACCAAAATAACTTCTGAATTCTGACTCCTAACTTTTGACTTCACTTTTAACTTTTGACTTTTTAACTCCTAACTTTTGACTTTTAACTTTTGACTTTTAACTTTTGACTTTTTAACTCCTAACTTTTGATTTTTGACTTTTAATTTTTTAATTCCTAACTTTTAACTTTTAACTTTTTGACTCCTAACTTTTAATTTTACTTTTGACTTTTAACTTTTTAATTTTGACTTCCCTTCTGTCTCCTGTCTCCTATCTCCTTCCCCAATTATTGTTGAGATTCTTGTTGTTGATAGAGACAGAAATAACGACCTTTAACCGCCATTAATTCACCATGAGTTCCCTGTTCCACCACCGAACCTTTATCCATCATAATAATAGTATTAGCATTTTTCACTGTTGTTAAACGGTGAGTAATAAAGAACACCGTTGTATCAGCAAAAGCTTCAGCCAAATTCTCACAAACTTGACGTTCCGAACTGTAATCTAATGCGCTAGTTGCCTCATCTAAAATCAACAATCTCGGATTTTGTAAAACCGTCCTAGCAATAGCAATTCTTTGTCTTTGTCCCCCTGATAAAGAAGCACCTCTTTCACCCACCATAGTGTTATAACCACTAGGCAAATTCATAATAAACTCATGAGCAACCGCTATTTTAGCCGCTCTTACAATTTCATCAGTAGTTGCATCAGGATTTGTCAAAGCAATATTATCTTGAACCGTACCATTAAATAGGAGAGTATCTTGTAAAACCACTCCAATTTGACGACGTAAAGAATATAATTCTACCTTTTGAATATCATATCCATCAATAAAAATTCGACCAGAAAGAGGTGGATATAAACGCTGCAATAACTTCATCAACGTACTCTTTCCAGAACCACTCAAACCAACAATTCCCACAAAATAACCAGCAGGAAATTCCAAATTTACATTAGCCAACTGTAAAGGTCCGCTTTGAGTAAATCGGAAAGAAATCTCCTCAAATTTAACACCCCCACTCATCGGCGGCATATCAATATTATTCCGGTCTTCCTCATCCACTTCAGCCTCCGTATCCAAAACATCTCGAAGTCGTTCAATAGACATTCCCACCTCTTGGAAACTCTGCCAAACACTCACAAAACGCAGCAACGAACCTGTCACATTACCAGCAATAATTCGGAAGGCAATTAATCCCCCCACCGATAACTGACCATCAATTACCAAATAAGCACCAACCCATAAAAGTGCCAGTCCGGAAAGTTTATTTAAAAAAGTACTAATAGAACTAGAAGTAGTCTGAGTTAAAACAGTATTAAAACTAGCAGTCATAAACTTCGCATAACGCGCCGACCATTCCCAACGAGACCGAAGTTCCAAATTCTGAGCTTTAACAGTTTGAACACCATTTAAAACCTCTACTAAATAAGATTGAGAATCAGCATAACGCTCCGCCTTTTTCCTTAGAAGTCTTCTAACAATTGGCGAATTAATAATAATAATCCCAGTAAAGAAAGGCACCCCTGCCAAAGCTACCGCCGTCATTAACGGGTTAAGAGCCAACATCACAGCAATATAAATTACTGAAAATACCGAATCCAAAACCACAGTTAAAGCTGTACCTGTGAGGAAATTCCTAATATTAGCCAATTCTCCAATCCTACCCGTCAAATCACCCACCCGACGATTATCAAAATAGTTGAGTGGGAGACGGAGTAAATGGTCAATAACCTCCGAGCTAAGTTTGACATCTATACGGTTAGTAGTATCCACAAACAAGAAAGTTCGTAAACCCCCCAACAAAGCCTCAAATAGAGCCACCAATAACATCAAGATACCCAGAACATCCAAAGCCTCAATATTACGTTGCCCCATGACTTTATCAATAATAATCATGGTCATCAGGGGGTTGACCAAACCAAATACCTGTACAAAAAATGAGGAAATCAACACCTCAATAAAAACCGTCCGATGCTCCATCAAAGAAGGAACAAACCACCAAAAACTAAACTGTTCCTTCTGTTCTGTTTTTGGAGCTTGGAGTAATAGAACTTGTCCAGACTCTCCCCAAATTTCCGCAAACTGGCCTGGTTTGAGACGAGTTAATCCGAATTCTGGACTACCAACAACAATCTCTTGTTCTGTAATGCTGTAGAGTACGGCAAAGTGGTCTTGCCATTGAATTAAAGCTGGTGCCTTCAGACGACTAACTGCTGCTGCCGGAACTTGTACCAGTTGACCAGTTAATCCCATCATCTGGGCGATCGCTCCACAAGCTTGCAGAGACACCCTACCTGCAGTCCGAATCTGATTGTCCAATACCCGGCGAATCACATCTCGGCGAAACTTCAGCTTCAGATGTTTAGCCAGCATCTGAAAACAAGCCAAAGCAGCAGGTACTTCTCCCTTACCCCGGAAAATTGGATATTTTATAGATTGAGTATCTTGAGCAACAGTTGGTTCTGGTGGACGTGCTGGTGCTTGGGGAACCATGGATACATCTAAAGGCACAAGCTCAGTTTTTTGTGCCCCATTTTCGACCGTAGTCTCCTCAACTTCACTTCCTTTTTGTTCTGGGAATCCTAAAATTCTTGCTCCTCTGGGTCCCTCAATTTTTAAAGACCTACCCACTCCATCTAAAACCACTGGACTACCCGGAGCAAAATCTTCTACTACCCCACTACTGATTAGCCAGATTTTTTCCGATTCTAAGATAGATTCTAGTTCCTTAGTCTTTACATCTCCTTTTGGTAGGTTGACTACCACAGTTTTTTCGACAACATTTCTAGCAAGTTCTTTCAAGTTCCCACTAACTTCAGCCCTTCTAGCAAATTCTTGACTGAGTAGTTCAAATACTTCACTCACTGCCGGACGCTCTAAAAAGGCTGCCCCAAATTCTGGCTCTGCTTCTAATATTGCCAAGAAGTCTGCGGCTGGTAAAGTCACGGCAATTAAATCTGTTGAAGCGAGTGCCGTTTCACAAGGCGTCCCTCGTAACAACCCAGCCCAACCAAGGATTTCTCCAGGCCCTGCTAACTGTAAACTGACATGACGTTGTGATCGCTGGTCGTAACCTAATATTCGTGCCTGACCTTGATAGATAATTGCTACTTGGGTCGGCATTTTTTCTCTTTCAAATAGTGGTTGGCCACTACGGTAACCTAGTAATTGACACTTTCCCACTAATTGAGTTTTCAGTGCATTTTCTGAAAGTCGATTAAATGGTGGTTTGTCTGCCAGAAATTCTTGTACTTGGGATCTTGATATTGTTGAGGAAGTAGCCATCGAGTCTATAAATTTATTTCACTCTAGTTGGGCAATACCGAAATAATTTAAATCGGGTGGTAGATCGTAGGTTGTAGGTCGTAGTGAACTAACACAGCTAAAACTGTGCAATAGATTTTGATTTCTGGGGTTGCACATTATGGAATGATATTGCCAAAAATTAGTTTAGATTTTGACTAAAAATAACCATTAATTAATCATTCTAGCAATTGATTAATCCACAATCCAATTCAATCAAAAATCTCAAATCATTCGTCGCTGTGCAACGTCTAATTTTGTAGCAATGAGTAATTATCATAATTTTTCTACTACTCTTTATTGCTTGATTTAAACACCAATCGACACTTGTTTAATTTACTGTGGGCAATTCACCTCCCGTTAAATCGGAGATTATAACGGGAGGTGAATTGCCAAATCTAGTTGGGTTAAAATCTTCTCATCAACCAGTTTTGCTTGGAAGAGTAGGTTATTGGTTATTCACCTAAGAAATAATTGTTAATTGTTAATTATTGAAACCTACTACCTAACACTTTTCTTGTATGTTATTTACCTAGCACCTCACAACACACTACCTAAAACTTTCTTCAAACTTTTACCTCTGAACGTAGTGGCTTGAGGGTACCAATTTTTCCTATTTGTTCTCTGATCCAATTTTCAAATAGTTCATCTATTAGAGCGCGACGCATTGAGTCATCAAGCTGTGCAGGGATAAATTTTTCTAATCTAATAATTACTGTCCATTCCGTCAATGGACGTGGTGCCCAGATTTGACCTGGTTTACTTACTGATAAAATTTTGCCTATAGCAGGGTGTGGTTGACTCAGAGGCACTGGCCCTAATAATCCTCCCGAGCGCCCTTCTGGACCTTCAGAGTGTTGACGAGCTGCATCCGCAAAGGTTTGTTCTTCTTCTACTATGCGAAAATACAGTTCGTGGGCTAGACCAGGATTTTTTGTCCTAATCAGAGAGTATACTACCTGGTCTAAACTGCTCTTACGAGTCAGAAAATATCTTTCTACTTGATTACTCCAAGTTTCTTGTTTAAATTTTTCTAGTAATATTGGCCTAATTGCCATTTCTACCAATTGTTCTTGGGTCATGTCTTGGTTTTTGAGCCATGCTTGTTTGGTTTCGGGGGTATTTAACTGATATTGGTTCTCAAATTTTTCTACCGCTGTAGTTTTTTGTGCTTCTGTGCAAGTCAAGTTAGCGATCGCTTGGTCAATTATCACTCCTCGTAAAAAATGAGGCATTAACTGATAACGTTTTAATAACGATGGGATATCTTGAGCTTGCAATAATTTATCGCCGATTTGAAACAGTCCTGTCATTTTTCATATCTCCAACTGACTTGCACTATCCCTTTTAATTTAGTCTTCTGTTAAAAGTAGTGGCAGATTAAGTTACCATATTATTATTATTTCTTTATATTGATTCGTCTTTAATTTAAAAATACAAAGAAATAGGTGATTTTGCCCTGTGACGCATTGTCCTTTGGAGCTGTTCCCCTGTTATTGGTATCTACACTAAAGTCATAGGACTACGAATATGGGTCAAAATATATGCTTATTAATCCATTGTTTCACCAACTGCTTTTAACTTGGGTATAATTCGGATGAATATGCTAGTCAAAATATTTATATTATACTTTACTTCATAATAACATAATTATTTTTACTACTGTCTACAATAGCTATAGTTAAATAATGATTATATAGTTAGATAGTTAAGACTATAGTAGTCTTTTTCTCCGGCATTTAAAATTTTTATTGTGCTTTATATATCTAGGTTTTACTGGTTTTTTTATTTATTGCATTGGCTATTTACCTCTTCTGTCTTATCATCATTATAACCCCCATTTTTAGGTGCGAAAATACCATTAATTCAGGCTTTTTAAGGTTTGAATTTCGTTTAATTCAGGCTGTTAAAAATTGACTCGAGCTACGGTATTAACCTCAACTTTATGTACTAACCAGAACTGAAATTCTTAGAATCCTTTTAGTTTAGTAACACAAACAAGAGAGTTAATTTTTGTTGTTCTTTCATTGCCATAGCAGAAGGAAGAAGGAAGGACTAAAGGTATGTTTACTTCTCCCCCACTCCCTCACTCCCACACTCCCCCACTTCCCTGCTCAAGAATAGATTTCCAACTAAATGTCGCGAGGGGTCTCCGGTTATAGTCGTTAGGGTTAACGGAAGGGGAATCGCGACCCGCAAAAAAACTAGTAGCGTTCTTTAGTTAAAAAGGTAGCTTAAGTGTGCTATGGTATAATCACTTAGGAGTGGCGGTAATACGCACCTGACTACTGAACCTAGACAACTCAAGATATGTGGTTCAACTGGTGAAGTTCTGGTAATTCCGTATTTGAGGTAAAATTCCCTGAAGGAAACAGGGTGAGTACAGAACTTTTAGTACAAGACAGCGGTGGGTCTCATGGTTGCTGCCTGTGGAGGGGTAGACATTAGTCAGCCTGGGAAGCAGGAAGTTCTATTTGTGAGGAGGAGAAGCTCCCGCTATAATCGGGCGATTTAGCGGAAGAAAACGTCACAATTTAGGGTTAGAGGCCATCTTATGCCTAATTTGGTTGCCATAATCCTAGGGTAAGTCTCAGCTAGTAGCTAATGCTACACTTAGGTTCATATATTCTTTCTCGGTATGAACGATTAATTCCGGTAATTCTAGTTCTTTTACTAAAGCTGGTATTTGTCTTCCTCTGGATGTTTCACTATATCTGATTACTGGTGTTACTCCTACTAATATAGACTGGACTACTGAGACTAATTCAGTATTTATCAAGGCATCTAAATATACATCAGTTAGTTCTAGGCATTGTGAAAAATCTGCTCTTGATTTGAGGTTCTTAATCGCTATTATTCGTTTTTCGTTTAGGCAAAATTGCCGACATAGCGATCGCATCTGTTTCCATAGCAGTATCTCTTCATAATTTTCTGGCCGGAGATTATTAGGCCACAATACTAGAATTGAGTTTGGTACGGCTGTGATAATTTTTTTTTATCAAAATAATTGGGTCGCGCAACCCCGCCTTTTAAGGCGAAATATTTTTGGAGCGTGGCTTAAATCTCCGTTACAAAGATAACTTCTGACTTCCCCTCCTGGGAGGGGTTAGGGGTGGGTTTACTTGTGACTTCTGACTTGTGACTTCGTTAACCAGGTCTGTCTCTGTTCTAGGTGTAGTTGATTGGTCTTTGGGCTAGAAATAAATACTACTGTTTCAGGGTTAGTGCCACAACTAGTGGAGGATGGCGGAAATAACTGACCAGTTAAAAAATCCTAAAACAATTACAAATCAAAAATGATTGACTTTTAAATGCATGACTTTTAACTTCCGCGTAGCGGCACTAGCACGGGTTGGCCTGAGTGTGATGATTGGGGGGGGAAAGTGAGGGGTAGGCTAGAATCGGGCAAAGTCATTGAGGAGTTAACTTTGGATGCTTCACAGAATGTTTTTCGCCGACAATACAATAATCTAAATTACTAAATTACGAATATCTGTAGCTATGGTTGAGTGTGTAGTTATTTGAATTGTTACGAGTCGATATAGAGTTAGATGGCACAAGGGGTTTGGTGTATCAGTAGGGTTAGTAGGGATGAGTCAAAGATCTAGTTCATCAGTACGGATAGTATTTACCGACTCAGATAAATTTTTGAGCAGTTTTCTGGACAAATATGATTTTTGACAGTATAAACCCAGAATATCATTTATTATTGAAAAATAATATAACACTATTTCAAAGTTATGTCTATCTAAATTTTCGAGAATAGAAATAACAGTAAAAGTATCCTGTTGAAGGCTTAATTTATGGAGTAATATTCCCAAACAAATTTTGTGGTTATTGCTCCTTATTTATGGAAAATAATAATCAAGTTGATACCCATTAAACTCTAAAAAAACTCCCTCACTTCCAACACATTTTGCGAAATATTAGGAAGTAGAAAAATCACAACAATAAAAAATAGTTAAATCAAGATCTTCGGCAAGAAAAGCAGCAATACTTTGTCTAACTTCGGAGTTACTATTACTACAAACATTCCCTTTCAAATACACAATTAAATCTTTGACATACTCACAATATTTTTCCAATTCTCCAACTTCCTGAAAATTTAGAGGTCTAGCAAATATAAAATTCAGAAAATCAGTAAAAATCCATTTTGGCAAAACAGCTTGACGGTAATTTATTGGTAACTGAAAAGCAAAGCGATAAAGCAGAAATACTAAAACATTTTGCCAGATATTTTTTGCGGAAAAATTTTCCTGTAGATTAACAACAAACTCTTTTTCAGAAGCAGTTAAAGCTTCATTTTTTATCCCACTATTGAACAGAAGCTTATATATCCTACCTATTTCAGCTTGATAAAAATATTTCAATTGCTCATTTGATAAACCTAACAATTTTTCAGCAAGTTGACGACGTAATTGCCGAAGATTATTTAAAACCGACTTATCAGCAGGAAAGCGACGATATTGTTCGACCAAATTTGGCAGTTGAGAAAACTCTTTTTGGAGCAAAAATCCTAATTTTTGTCTGACAGTTTCCTTCACCTCTGAAGTCAAAAAATTATAAACAGGATTCTCCAATATTTTCTGATAAAATCTTTGATAATCTTGAGGATTTTTCCCAGAAGTCAGATTAACTTGAGTTTGTTGGCGGGGATGAACACGAAGTTGAGATAAAGACTTATCTACAAATCCAATTTTGTAATTTCCAATAATTCTCAACCACATATCTATATCTAATACTTGAGTCAAACTAGAATCAAAAAGTCCGATTTTTTCAAAGACTGCTTTAGGAATTAATACTGTTGTTGGTTCGCCAATTTTATTCAGGCGATATTTCATTAAATTAGGGTCTAATAATAAATCTTTTCCTGACTGAATAGTTTTCAAATTTGACCAATCCTTGTGTAAATCTTGAGTACCACGATAAGCAGCTACACAAGTAGAATTATTTTCTGCACCAGGTTCTAAAATTACGCGACGGCGAGAAAATACTAAGCCTATTTCCGAATCTTCTTCTGCTATTTTGACAAGTTCTTCAATACAGCTTTTTTCCAGCAAGTCATCCTGGAGCAAGAATTTAATATATTTGCCTCTAGTTTGAGAAATACAGAAGTTTAAATTTCTCACTAAGCCATAATTTTGATGGCAAATAATCCGAAATTCTATTTGTGGATTTTCCGATTGTAATGTTTTGGCTATTTCGAGGGTTTTGTCAGTGGAATTATCATCGGAAATTATGATTTCTATGTTGGAGTAAGTTTGGGAAAGGGCGCTATTAATTGCAGCTCTGATAAAATTTTCTCCGTTGTAAGTAGGGATACAAATACTAACAAGTGGAGATTTCTTACTTGGAGAAGACTGAGATAATTTTGTGGCTGGAATATTAGTAAAGTTTTCCGTAATTTGAGCAATATATTCGAGGCGAGTCTTGATTTTTTTACCCATAGTTTCTGCGCTGAGTAATGACTTAATATCTTTAGCAGCTTTTAATCCAATTTTTTGAGCTTGGTCAGAATTATTAAACACATATTTCATTAAATTGGCGCAATGTTCAATGTTAGGATTTGCCCAAATATCTCCTTGTTTATATGGTCCATAATTATCAGCAATTTCTACTTTTTCATATTCGACTAAAAAGCTATTTCCCACATTCATAAATTCAGTATTTGATGAATAGCCTGTGGCAATAACTGGTTTGCCATAAAACATTGCTTCTGCCATTGTTAAGCCAAAGCCTTCGGCGCGATGTAGAGATACATAACAATTGCAATGGTAAAGCAAGGCATTGATTTTTTCTTTGGATAAATATCCATCTATATGTTTAATATTTGGGGAGTCTCCGATACTATTTATTAGCCGTGATTTATCTCTAGGAAATTTTTGAGAATTGGATGATTTTATCAGGAGCAAAACATCTGGGTTTGAGTTTCCGAATGCTTTTTTAAATGCCGTAATTGTGGCGAGTGGATTTTTTCGTTGGAGGCGACTAAAAAAGTCAAAGATAAATAGAAAGATAAATTTGTCTGTTGGTAAACCTAGTTCTTCTCTACTAATTTTTGGAATAGGCAGAGAAATGCTGGGCATCATTTTTATTACAGGAATAGATGACACCATTGAAATAGATTCGGCACAATAATTACTGTAAGTCCAAATCTCGTGAAATGGTGTAAATGCTGTTATCCATTCTGGAGGAAATTTTGGAAGTTCCCATGCCCAAAAACCGATGTTATATTTATTTGTGAAATATTGTCTGACAGTTGTTTTTTTCAGAAAGGTTTTGACTTCATTAGCGTTGACTTGAAATAGGTTGATTGGATGTGGGTTTTCTTGGGTAAAATTCTGGTAGGTTTGGTCAGAGTTTCTATGGGGAGTGCTGATAATGTTGTTGATAACAAAGGGAATGTTTGTAGTTTCTACTGCCCGAAGTGTTGCTCTTACTCCTTCTCCTATTCCTAATTCTCCTTTCACAAAACCTGCAATATTAATTCCCAATTTTTGAGGAGTTGTTGGAGTTGATAAAAGTTCGTTTATCTCTGTAAGTTTTTCTGGTTTTGGGGACATTTCTTCTTTCCTTCTCACTGCTGCTTTTTCCTGGTATAAAATTTTAGTTTTATCTGAGAGTAGTTCAGATTTTAGGGTAGATGTTGGGAGATTAAGAGAATTTAGTTCTTGATTTATTCCTCCTCCTTCTTGTTGCTGAAAAAATTCAGTTTTGTCTGAGAGTTGTTGAGATTTTGGAGTAGATGTTGTGAGATTGAAAGAATTTAGTCCTTGATTTATCTCTTCTCCTTTTCTCTGGTGTAAAAATTCAGTTTTGTCTGAGAGTTGTTGAGATGTTTGAGTAGATGTTGGGAGATTGAAATAATTTACTTCTTTCCTTTTTCCTCCTAGTTCTTGCTGCTGAAAAAATTGAGTTTTGTCTGAAAGTTCTTGAGATGTTTGGGTAGATTTTGGGATGTTGAAAGAATTTACTTCTTGATTTATCTCTCCTCCTTTTCCCTGCTGAAAAAATTGAGTTTTGTCTGAAAGTTCTTGAGATGTTTGAGTAGATGTTGGAAGATTGAGAGAATTTACTTCTTGATTTATACCTTCTCCTTCTTGCTGCTGTAAAAATTCAGTTTTGTCTGAGAGTTCTTGAGATGTTTGAGTAGATGTTGGGATGTTGAAAGAATTTACTTGTTCCTTCTCATCTCCTGGTTCTTGTTGCTGAAAAAATTTAGTTTTATCTGAGAGTTGTTCAAATTTTTGGGTAGATGTTGGGAGATTGATATAAATTTCTTTTTTGCTTCTCACTCCTCCTTTTCCCTGGTGTAAAAATTGAGTTTCACCTGAGAGTTGTTGAGATTTTTGGGTAGATTTTGGGAGATTGAGGGAATTTACTTCTTGTTGCTGAAAAAATTGAGTTTTGTCTGAAAGTTCTTGAGATTTCTGAGTAGATTTTGGGAGATTGAAATAATTTACTTCTTTCCTTTTTCCTCCTAGTTCTTGCTGCTGTAAAAATTCAGTTTTGTCTGAGAGTTCTTGAGATGTTTGAGTAGATGTTGGGATGTTGAAAGAATTTACTTCTTGATTTATCTCTCCTCCTTTTCCCTGGTGCAAAAATTCAGTTTCATCTGAAAGTTGTTGAGATGTTTGGGTAGATGTTGGGATGTTGAAAGAATTTACTTCTTGATTTATAACTCCTCCTTTTCCCTGGTGTAAAAATTCAGTTTTGTCTGAGAGTTGTTGAGATTTTGGAGTAGATGTTGGGATTTTGAGAGAATTTATTCCTTGATTTACACCTCTTCCTTTTCCCTGGTGTAAAAATTGAGTTTCATCTGAAAGTTGTTGAGATTTTTGCGTAGATATTGGAATGTTGAAAGAATTTACTTCTTCCTTCTTGCCTCCTCCTTCTTCCTGACCTAAAATTATCTCAAATGTTTTGAGATAATCCCGACTTTGTCTAAGAATTTTTCGGAGATTTTCCGCATCATATTTTAAGAGTGCTTCACAAAAAGCTGGAGATATTTTTTTCTCCGTTAATAAATGGAGTGATGAATAATTAGTGTAGAAATTGAGGTGAAATTTCTGAGCAATAATTTGGAGAGATTTAACTGTATATATAGATATGTGTTGACCTTCATCTGTAGCGTAGTACCACCACTGATTAGGTTTAGGATTGTTTGACGGTAATATTTCTGTGCTGAAGAGAATATTTTGGGAGTAATTTAAAATTTCTCGAATATCAGAAATAGGATTAACTAAATGTTCTAGTAACTCAAAAGCAGTAACTAACTCATATTTTTGGTTTGGAGTAGATTTAAAGTTTTGGGCAAAGAGATTTTCACAGTATTTGTCTTGCCAATCAAACTTGTATTTAATATCCCGCATCAACCTAACAAATAAACCATATCCACCACCGAAGTCGAGAAATTTTTCCTCTGGGTTAAAGAGTCGATCAATAATATTCTTTGTAATTTGAGATAACATCAAATTTCTGAAGATTAAACCCTCATCGCTAGAGGCGATCGCTTGAGAATAAGCTTCACTTAACCAGTAAGGATATTCTGTTTGGATAAAGTTGCAGTTTTGACATTGAAAGTAGTCGATTTTATATTTTTTGTTGAGGATATGAGCTTCAGCAAATTTTAAAGAAATAGATTCACATATTTTGCATTTCATCATCTTTTTGTATCTAGGTTTGTTCATGGTCTTAATATTTATATTGGTTAAGTCTAACAGATTTAACTATCTATATATAGATAAGCGATCGCTTATCTATCTGTCTCAGTAAAAGTAGAGTTATATAGAAGAAGTTCTCATCATTTTACTTGGATGGGGGTTAGCTAATACCGTTTCACGGAAGTTATAAGTCAAAATCAAAAGCGAGGTTGATTTTCTCTAGATTACTTTCAGAGGGTAATGGATTTTTTTATCTTGGTGAGAGTTATGGTTTAAATATATATGTCATCTGACTCTTGACTGTAGAAAAAATCAAAATATCGCCAAATTTTCCCATATAATGCTCTACATATATAGATGTATAGAGAGTGCTGATAATTTGTGATTAATTTTCTTCGATAGAGCTGAATATATCTCATTCCCATTCAAATTTTTCTGCTTAAAAGCTGAGTTATCTCAGAATTTAAATGGCTGTGAGTTATTGGTTTTCTCTAGATTACTTTCTGGGGGTAATTGATTTTTTTACCTTGGTGAGAGTCATGGATTAAATGTATATATCTGACTGGTACTCTCCTAAAAATATCTGTTACTATCCCTGTTTTTGACTTGAGAAAAATTTTGCAAAATTCCAAAATATACTGCTCTACATATATATGTATAGAGAGTGCTGATAATTTGTGATTAATTTTCTTCGATAGAGCTGAATATATCTCATTCCCACTCAATTTTTTTCTGCTTAAAAGTTGAGTTATCTCAGAATTTGAATGACTGTGAGTTGTTGATTTTCTCTCGATTACTTTCTGAGGGTAATTGATTTTTTTACCTCTCGGTAAGAGTTAGGGTTTAAATATATACCTCACCTGACTCTTGACTGTAGAAAGAATCAAAATATCGCCAAATTTTCCAATATATATAGAGAGTACTTAGATTTGGTAGTTAATTTTCTTTAGTGGAGTTGAAAATATCTCATTCCTATTCAAATTTTTCTGCTTAAAAGTTGAGTTATCTCAGAATTTGAATGACTGTGAGTTGTTGATTTTCTCTCGATTACTTTCTGAGGGTAATTGATTTTTTTACCTCTCGGTAAGAGTTAGGGTTTAAATATATACCTCACCTGACTCTTGACTGTAGAAAGAATCAAAATATCGCCAAATTTTCCAATATATATAGAGAGTACTTAGATTTGGTAGTTAATTTTCTTTAGTGGAGTTGAAAATATCTCATTCCTATTCAAATTTTTCTGCTTAAAAGTTGAGTTATCTCAGAATTTGAATG
>NZ_JAAHGU010000015.1:98289-100725 GCF_010692685.1 Okeania sp. SIO2F5
CCAAATTTTCCAATATATATAGAGAGTACTTAGATTTGGTAGTTAATTTTCTTTAGTGGAGTTGAAAATATCTCATTCCTATTCAAATTTTTCTGCTTAAAAGTTGAGTTATCTCAGAATTTGAATGTCGGAGAGTAGTTAATTTTTTATCCCTCGGTGAGAGTCATGGGTTAAATATATATAGTCTGACTAACACTCTCCTAACAATATCTATGACAACTGATAACTGATAACTGATAACTGATAACTGATAACTGATAACTGATAACTTAGCAGTCCCTATTACTGTATTTGATATATCAAAAGCTAAAAACTCAGGCAATGCCAGTTTTTTTTCCTTATTCCTTCTTCCTTCTTCTTTCTTCCTTCTTCCTTCTTATTGAAAAGTTTTTGAGAAATGGTATTATTTTGAGCAGTTTAAATTAGAGAAGATGACTCAGACTAGATTTAATTCTTCAGAAAATTCCATTCACCAAGAACTTCTAAAATTTATACCTGCTGATGCTAAAGTTATTATCGAATTTGGCTGTGGTAATGGCACAATAGCTTCTCAATATAAACAGATTAATCCTCACTGTTATTATATTGTCATTGAATCTAATCCAGATTTTGCTAAAAATTCTGTCTTACAAGTAGATAAAATTGTTGTAGGAAATTTACAACAAAATCTTTCGACTCTAAATATCCAACCAGAAACAGTAGATTGTCTGATTTATGGTTTAGATTTAATGGCGATCGCTGACCCGACTGAAGTTTTGAAATATCATCAAACTTGGTTAAAAAATAATGGTCAAGTTTTGGCTATTGTACAAAATGTACAGCATTGGTGCAGAATTTTTAATTTGCTTAAAGGTGGTTGGGAAAATTCGGAAATAATTCGTCATTGGTTTACTCTGGAAAGTCTAAAGTCATGTTTCGCTAATGCAGGTTTACAAGTATATGAAATACAAACTCGTGGTGAAAAAGGAGAGGAGTTTCAACAGTTTCTCCAAGTAACTGAAGGTCTGGTTGATGCTTTGGGTTTGGACTCAAAAAAGTTCGCTACTCAGACTGCTGCTGAATATTTCATTGCACGCGTCACCAAATCTCCTATCCCTCCCCGGAGATTATTAATTCAAACAATAATTATGGACCCGAAAGTTTGTGGTACTGTCAGAGTTCTGGAACCAGACCGCTTTAGCGCTACTATTCCTGGGGTGAGAACTTTTTCTGCTACGAAAACTGCTGACTTAAATATAGGGTTGCCTCAAGAAGAAAAGGTGTTTATCTGGCAACGCACAATTTTAAATTATCCGTCTGACTTTCATAAACTTAAGTCTTTGCTGGAAAAGGGTTATTTGATTGTGGCTGAAATTGATGATAATCCGTTACGTCGTCCTGAATATGCTGAAAATAATTATCTTAGCTATCGTGGCTGTCACTGTGTACAAACTTCTACCCCATCCTTAGCTAATTTTTTACGTCAATATAACCCCAACGTTGTAGTTTTTCACAATCAATTGGCTAGAGTAGTACCCCTATATGAGCGCACACTTTCCCATAATAAATATCTTACCATATTTTTCGGAGCTGTCAATAGGGAAGCAGACTGGAAAGAAATTATGCCGATAATCAATCAAGTATTGTCAGATTATCAAGATAAAATTAGGTTTAAAGTCATCCACGATAAGTTATTTTTTGAAAGTTTAAATACAACCAATAAAGAATTTTATCCATTTTGTAGTTATGATAAATATCTAGAGATTCTTGGTAGTTGTGACCTTGGTTTATTACCTTTAAATGACAACCCAATTAATCAAATGAAATCAGACTTAAAATTTGTTGAATGTGCAGGTTATGGAGTAGCTGTGCTTGCTAGTCCAATAGTTTATCAAGATTCAATTATTGATGGTAAAACTGGTTTGATTTATCATTCTGTTTCAGATTTTGCTAGAAAATTGAGACAACTAATAACTGATGAAAATCTCAGAAAAAGAATAGCAATTAACGCTTATGATTGGGTGAAAAATAATCGTTTACTTTCTCAAAATTATCGTCAGCGCCGGGATTGGTATCTGCAAATGCGAGATGAATTAGCGCGTTTAAATGAACAGTTAAAAAATCGTGTTCCAGAATTATTTGATTATTAAAAACTTGAAGTATTATTTTTGAAGGAGCTAGGATACAGAAAGGGGAGTGGGGAAGTAATACCAATTTGAAAAAAGAATGTGATGAATAATAAGTGCAATAAAAAGATTTTGCCGGAAATGTCCCTTTGACAAAAAAGAGAATTTACGACCTAAAAACTGGTATTGAAGCAATTCATTATGACTCCTGACTCGGTCCTTCCCCTCCTGGGAGGGGTTAGGGGTGGGTTGACTCCTAAGAAATAGCCTAACTCTTTGTAGCAAATATTTATCAAATTGGTATAAGGGAGTAGGGAGCATTTTTCTACCT
>NZ_JAAHGU010000150.1:0-16873 GCF_010692685.1 Okeania sp. SIO2F5
AAACGTTTAAACTTTTTCACCTTGGTTTGAGCACAAGTATTCCTAATAGTTTGATTAATCCACATTGAACCAATTTCAACATGATGAAAATCCTTGCTTGTATACTTGCGACGAACTGATTTCTCAATACTTAACAATGTATTAGCTACTTCAGTATTGAGCAAAGTAAGACGCTCAAACTCTGCTGCTTTACAAGCATTAAGGCGATAAAAAGGTAGTTTTAGTGTCAAAGTTAATTTACTCATAGGATTAATGATAATACAACCCTACACAATTGTGTAGGACACTACCGGATCAATCCCGTGGCTCATGTTTCATCCAGGGGTTGAAACCCCCAGGCTCTCATCTTCAACTCAAACTTTTGTAGGCCAGGAGCAGAACTAGCCGGCGTTGCTGAAGCACGTGTATGGTATTAATTTTAATTCTTTAGGAGTCAGGAGTCAACCCACCCCTAACCCCTCCCAGGAGGGGAACTCAGGAGTCAGGAAGGAAGAAAGAATAAGAAACCCCGAGTAAAAGGAGAAAGTTTTTTGCTCGCCCTCTTATCCGGACAAGATATCATACCTCAAATCAGCAACGCCAACTAGCCTAAAGTTTTTTTGAAAACAGAAATCAAAAAGTCCTGTGTCATTTGTTACATTTGTTAGATTAATTCGCGATCGCACAGTTATAATGAGTGAAAATAACCATTTTTTTATACGCAATATTGACTTCTCCCCGCTTTAAAAAGACGGGGATTCTCAAAGGATGCTACGCAGCAGGTTGAAACCGTGCTGCTTCGCAATCTTTTCGATATTGTTTTGAAAGAGAATCCCAAAAATATCGTTTTGGCAGAGTCAAAACTGCCCTACACGCCTTGGTTAAATCGAAATTCAACTGTGCGCTTACCTTTCTTATTATATTAGCTGAACCATTACAGTCAGCATTAATTAAACTGCCATTAGAAGAGCAATATAAACCTCTTTGAACCCGCTTTCCTGATGCTTTCCACCGCTCGGGTTTTTCACCATATTGTGGTAGAAAATCATCGTCTAGAAAACTAGCTTGACTGGTATAGCTCTCTTCTGTCTCGATAAAGTTAATCCCATATTGTTGACATAATTGAGAAACTCTTTCCTTCAATTTAGCTGTAGGAATTTGCACAAATTCCTGATTATTCTTGTGGCCAATATTAATCCCATCTTTGTTGAATGGATTCCAACCAAAAACAATATTTGCAATGTTATTAGCAAGACACCAATTAATAATAAATCTTGTGGCTTTATTAATGTTGTCTCTCATTTGACGGTTGCGTTTTTCGGTGATCTTTGCAAGTTCTTCATCCCAGTATCCTTGAGGTTTTTCCGTCTTAATCTTGGCGACTTGTTTGTTATACCACTGGTTCTGAGATTTGACCTTTTTTCCATCAATTATGAAGGATTTTCCTGTGTTGGATACTCCAGTTATCCAATTATTTAATCCGGGGTCTATACCAAGAACATTACTGTTAGCTTTAACAGGCTCAATTTGGGGCTGTTTGTAGACAAACTCAATATAAAAACATCCATTTCGAGGAAAAATGCGATATTCTTTAATTGAGCTAAAGTCTAGATTTGAGGGCATAGGTAAGAGAAAATGGTCAATTCCGAACCATGCTTTGAGCTGATTTCCTAGAGAGAATTTCAAGTCATTTCCAATCAATTTAACCCATCGAGCCGGATAACTTACAACTGCCATTCCGCCCTTTTTTCTATAACTGGGTGGCTGAGGGCGAAAATGTAATTTTTCCTCCTTGTACAGCTTCAATAATTTTCCATAAGAATTAAACGACTCAATCACACTATGTAATGTCTGTTGAGCGCAAGCTGACCGCATTGCTTTGAAGTGGATATTACTTTTAAGTTGCCGATCGAGTGCCGCTTTAGTCACAAAAATTCCGGCTTTGAACAGCATTTGACGGCAATAATAAATCCCACAATTTGTCAATTTATTGGCTTCACAGCAGATATATTCAAGAATTGCCATTACATCTGGAGATTCTTTAATTAAATTTTGCTGACATCCATACAATTTGCATCACCTCCTTAGTTTTAGATTAGCCAAAAATCAGCTTTTTTTTTATTAAAAATAATGACGGCTTAAAACCCGTGTCGTTTGCTCCGCAACGCTAGCGCGAAACGATGACCATTGATTTTAATCAATGGCTAACTCTCACTTCCTATTTTTAGGTTTTTATTTGCTTTAAACCACCTATCAAAGGCTAGTTTTACCCGTTTAATGCAATCTTGCAATACTTGAGAATGAATTAACTTGTACTCAGGAAATTTATCTTTGGTATTTACCAAATCCTTTTTCTGGGAGTAATAATCTGGATTATCTCTGAGTTGAGGAATTGGTATTATGAAAGGACTTGCATTAACCGGACAACGGTTTTCTGACCACCATGAGAACCCCTCGCCCAATCTGTAGCTGTACTGGCGACGCAACAATTCTAGCCACAACTCTATCGTGGCAACTTGGTCTTTGTTGGGTCTTAATTTGTATTGATAGGCAGTCCGCATAACGGCAAATTTACCTGACTATAAAACATAATAGCACAAGTTTTTTTTTAAAGACCGAAACTTGAGGATAATATTTGTAAATTAATGGGAATCGACGTGCCATTAATTTACCGCCGATTCATCTGGTCGCCAAATCTCGCGATTATGGCGTGAGGATTCTCGGCGATTTAGCTAATCTCGCTGTCGGCCATGAGGTTGATATTCATGGACCTTGTCGGATTGTATATCGGCAAAACAAACCTCATCACTGCGGTGCGACGGTTTGGATTGAGACCTTGGCAAAGGTTACAGTGTTTGATTTAGATGGTTCTCAGTTTGACGTAGACAGTAATTGGGTTTGGGAACACAGTCCGCCGAACCCAGGAGCGCCGGGTGTGAGGCAAAAAGTTAAGAAAAGTATCGTTTCATTGACAAGTTGATAGATTAACTATTCATTTTGGGAATTATATATGGGTTAGGTATTTTGTGTGCTTGACCACTCGGCTTGCTGGCCAAAGTACCGTATTTTTGAGGGTGCGGTTCAAGTTTGTATTTTGCTAAAAGTAGAGGTAGGGACTAAATTTAAGTCACTATAATATAGTTATATAAATTTACGGTTTGCCAACTAAACCATTTGCAATTAGGGGCAGGAAGGCTATTATGTCAAAGAATAAGTTTATCAAAAATGTATCTTATATTTTCCGTAATATCCGGAGTTGGTATCGAGTCATGAAGAGAAAGTTGAGGCGATCGCTCTGGAATGTAATAAATAATCGAAGTAGGTACTCAGGGGCAGGTTTTGTTTTGCCCACTGTGACTATGGTTTTGTTGGTAGTAGTTTTGTTGAGTATTGCTATTTTGCTCAGGTCTTTTGACAGGGCTGAAATGGCAAGAAATGTTAAGGTAAATCAGCAGGTGTTGAGTGCTGCTGCTCCTGCTTTGGAAAGGGCAAGTGCAAAAATTGATTATTTGTTAAATGCAGATCCTAGTCTTCCGAAAGGAACTCCCACAGACGATTTGTTATCTAGAACAATGTCGCCGGATGAAGATTTAAACACTGAAGATCGTTATACATTTGGTGATGAGACGTCACTGAAAGTAAAATTTGATATTGATGGAGATGGCTTTGAAGTTTCGGGAGAAGACGACTCTCTATTGGAGGACGATGAACAAATTACAACTGCTTGGAGATATCCAGTAGATACAGATAATAATGGTAATTACGATAGTTATACTCTTTATGGTATTTTCTTCCGCAGTCCTACAAGGGATACAGAGAGTGGAGAATTTAATAGAGAAAGAACACCGTTAGAAGCAAGAACACCGCCTCAATCACCATTTGACAGTTTGGGGAATCCAGGGTGTGAAGGAGCTAGTGGTACTAGCTTTAGTCTAGTGGGAAATTCTGGTTGGTTTAAATCAGGTAGCAACTTGAGGAAAAGTTTCTTTGTGTATACTGCAACTGTACCAATCACTGATACAACTCAGGCAGGTCTGATTTCAGCAAAGGATCAAAGTTTGGGCAAAGATTTTGAAAATTATAGTGGTACAACAGGATTTTCGGCACTGGAATATCAGCAAGACTACGAACGAAAATCCGTAGCAAATAATGCTGTGGTATACGAGAGCGATCTAGAAGCAGCTCCAGGTTTTGAGTTTAACATCAATGGCAGGATATTGGCAAGTAGTAACTTGATGTTAATGCGCTTTAAGGAATTTAATATTTATCAGGTTAGTGGTAGAAGTTCTTGTTTTTACGAAGCTGAGAATAGTAAGATTCTTGTAGGTGGACAATTAATCAACGGTCGTACTAGAAGATTTGACAATAACCCAAAACCGGTTACAGTACATTTATTTCAGGGCAAAGATAACGACCCAATTGAAGCAGAAATTAAAGATGGTGATACTGAGTCTGTAAGTGATTCACCACTAGATGCAGCGTATAACGAACAAGCTTATCGTCAACGCATAGCTGAAATGGTAAATGCAGCTATAGAAACTGTAGCTAACTATCCACAAAAAGAAGTTACCGATGTAGTTGATGAGTTAGTAGACAACGGAACATCTGAAGAAATAGCTAGACAACAAGTACTAGAAGCTTATTTTAAAGAACGAACTCGCAAAGTTCCTTTTAAAGAAGTGGCGCTAGGTGCAGATGCTTTGGATGGAAAAACAGGTGCTGCTACGATTAATGGTGACGGAGAGAGTTTGAGGCCAATAGATGAGTGGATGTTTCCTACTGGTGGTGATGCAAATCAAGGAGACGGAACGACTTACAGTGATCTAGATTTATTGTTAGATAAGCCTCCTGCAACAAATCCAGATAACATAGTAGATGATGTCGAGCAAGAACTAGGCGATCGCATTCTTGTGGGTAATAACTTACCATTTAAGAGGTATGATGAATCTCAAGATCCACCACAATTTGTTGGAGAGGACACCACGCAACAAGTGGATGGTGGTGCAACAACTTGGGACGATGATGATACAGCTCGAACGCGTACAACTCAAATACAAGAATTGGCCGATCTAGGAAATCCAGATAGAAATGGTTTCTGGGAACTGGCAGCAGCACAAGAACCAGAAAGTGCAGTTGATGGTTATGGAGGTTTGCGAGTTATTACAGGAGCAGGGGTTTATGAGAGGCAAAATTCATTTTTACCACCACCAAATATTATTGAGAATGGTGAAGTCAAGAAATACGACGATCCGGCAACTACTGTCATCGAAGAATTTGAGATAGTTTGGCCAGATACTATGCCAATGTCGCCTATAGAAAATGTACCAGGTAGCGACCCACCCGAGGCTGTGGTTGGTAGTATGGTTTATGATAACGTTGATCAAACTTGGAGGAACTTATTTAATCCAGATACAGAAACCACAACAGTAACAGCTCCCCCAACAATAGACCCCAATACTCCTAAATATGCAAAGGGCGATCTGCGGATGCGGGCAACAGCAGTCTATCACTATGCAGAGAGTAGTTATGAAAAGGGTACTACTCCTACTCAAACTCCTATTGCCTGTGTTAGTAGCTACTACGATCCAACAAGTGAAGAAACCAGCATGAACTTGAATGGGTTGCCTTGGAATGCAGACCCAAATGGTAAATCTAATAACGGCATTGTTTATCAAAAACCAGGAAACAGACCAACAACCGCAACCTTAAACCCTACTGATGGTTTATTTACAGCTCCACCAATATTGGCAGACCAGGCAAATTATGTTTTTCCTAATGGCAGGTTTGCTAATCAACCTTTAAGGGAAGCTTTGACTAAGTTAGCAGATGGAGATACTTTAAGTATAGTAGATGAGGCTGCTATTGATTCTACCTTATGTGCATTAGAAATATTGGATGGCACACTAACTCCTAATGACTCACTAATACCTCATGGAGCTATTAAAGAAGTAGCATTTTTGGATGGTAGGCAAATTAAGGCGATCGATGCAGACGATCCTGATACTCCTAACGATGAAACATTTACTCTCAGCAGTAACCCTAATACTACTCCTGCTAACTTAACTGGAAATTACGATCTATCTCTTGAAGAACGTCAACCTTTAGAAGTTCGGGTGACTCAGTTAGACTTAAATGTTTTACGAAACACAACTATAGCTTTTGGTACAACAGAAGTCGGTCCAAAACCAGAGTATTTGCTGCCCAATAGTGGGATTATTTATGCTAGTCGAGATGATGCACTTCCAGACAGGAGCGATCGCACAGAGTTTTCGGAAGATGGTATTGATGAAGATACCAGCAAGTTATTAAGTCCTACAGACTGGCGACTCGATCCTACTCGTCGTCCTAATGGCATTATGTTGGTCAACGGGGAAAAACTAAGCCGAAATGATAACAATAATGTGATAGGTACAACTGATAATGAAAAAATCGAAAGCATAGTTAAGGAGAAAGGACTGATATTAGTGACTAACTTACCAGCTTATATTCAGGGTGATTTTAACTTGCACGATTATGGTGAATTTCAAGGTGCTAAAAATATAGATTGGGATTTCAATGCTTACTATAACCCCAATAAAGTACTAGAAGGAAACTTTGCTTGTCGTGGTGGAGACCCCCGGATATCAGGTTGCAATACGGGAGATAATTGGCGTGCAGCAACTGTTTTGTCTGATTCTATAAGTCTTCTTTCTGATAATTTTCGTCCGGGGTTCCGCAATGAGGGAGATTTTGACTTGAGAAATAATACTGGTACTGTTGTCAATTTGGGTTATGATCTTAGTGGAAATGGAGAAATTAACAGTGATGTCAATGGAGACAACATTGTGGATGCTGATGATGAATTTGAATTTACAGAACAAGACTTATTAACCGATCTGGATAAAAATGGAACGCTGGAAGATACAGTGAGTCTCACGTTTTATGAAGAAGAAGTGACAACTAAGTTGGCTAGGTTACTCAATGGTTTCTATGCCAACAACTTTGTTACTAATGGTTTGAGTAGTAATGTTGTCATCAATAGTAACCCAGAATTAGAGGACAATGATTATAGAAATAATGAAGATAATGCTGTAGATAGTTCTTACTTTAATAACTTTACGACTCCAGTTCAACGTCGAGGTGAGTTTACCGAATACTTGATGGAGATTTGTTTGAAATTACCTGTCTCAGCTTGTCAACCTGATGATTGGGTGGTTATAAATGATGATCCAAACACAATACCAGTCGAAATGATTCCAGCTAATCAATTGCCAACTTCGACAGACATTGCAATAAGTAATCTTTGGTCTGGAACAACTGCTGAACCTCCTAAAGCAGAATATCAACGCTTTCCACGTCGGGTAGCTTTCTTGCGTTATTTAGATGATTCACCAACTCCTAATGTACCAAACAATGGCTGGAATAAGGGTGCAGCAGCAGCAAATGTTCTAGTTTTACAAGATGATAGTGGAACCTGGAGACCAGTTCCAATAGGAGTAGCATCAAAAACAGGTGGAAATCTAGAACTTAGCTACTATCCATATTCAGCTACTCTTGAAATAGACGGTACAGATTATCCCCCTTATGACACAGCTAATCCTCCAGTTGAAAACAATGCCCTCTGGTTCCACACAACTAATGGTGGAAAATTAGATTCAGGGTATAACTTCCCTCTCTACTTTGAAGAAAATTTAACTCAAAACACAGTAAAGCAACCACTTTTAATGCCTGTGTTGCAGATTCATGCCACTAGAAATCAAGCAGCAGCAACTGGAAATGCTTTTCCCACAAACAACAATCAAACAGTCGATCAAACTAGGTGGTTGCCACAAGCAGCAGATACAACTTTCAATTTAATCTTAGCGACAGGGGATGTTCCTTCCAGAATTCTTACAGATACGGAAGGAGAAACTAACGGAGGTCTACCAAACCTGCCACGCTTCCTAGAAAACTGGAAAGACCGAACAGCAACTATCTCTGGTTCCTTCATTCAATTACGGCGTAGTGAGTATGGAACAGCACCATATCAGCAGGTCTTACCTTCTACAACTCCAAATATTTTTAACAGCGATGATCCTGACGCTCTCAATACCTATAACTCAACTGAAACTAATGGTCAGGTTCCCTTCTTTATGCCACCAACAAGACAGTGGAGTTTTGATGTTGGTTTGTTATCTCAGTCTCCAGACTTGTTTGCTCTCCAACTAACAGGTCCAAAAAGTGAGAGTAAACCTGATGAATATTATAGAGAAGTAAGTCGTGATGATGAATGGGTTGAAACTTTGCTTTGCTCTCTAACAGAGGATGACAGCAAAGCTGTTAATGACAATCTACGTCCAGATAACTGTATAGATAATTAGGCATTGCTGAATTAAGGTATGAAAGTAGGTTTATAGGGAACACCGGTTCTGGGAACACCGGAGCTGGGAAAAGTTAATATTAACAAGTAGTTCAAACCATCCAAAATCAAAAATCCCAAATACAAAATTCTCAAATCATACCCACCAGTCGGCAACGCCGATAATTAAATAAAAAGGAGGATAAAAATGATGAAACTGAAAAAAAATGCAGGGTTCTGGGAACACCGGAGCTGGGAAAAGTTAATATTAACAAGTAGTTCAAACCATCCAAAATCAAAAATCCCAAATACAAAATTCTCAAATCATACCCACCAGTCAGCAACGCCGATAATTAAATAAAAAGGAGGATAAAAATGATGAAACTGAAAAAAAATGCAGGGTTCTGGGAACACCGGAGCTGGGAAAAGTTAATATTAACAAGTAGTTCAAACCATCCAAAATCAAAAATCCCAAATACAAAATTATCAAATCATACCCACCAGTCAGCAACGCCAATAATTAAATAAAAAGGAGGATAAAAATGATGAAACTGAAAAAAATGCAGGGTTATGGGAACACCGGAGCTGGGAAAAGTTAATATTAACAAGTAGTTCAAACCATCCAAAATCAAAAATCCCAAATACAAAATTATCAAATCATACCCACCAGTCAGCAACGCCAATAATTAAATAAAAAGGAGGATAAAAATGATGAAACTGAAAAAAATGCAGGGTTCTGGGAACACCGGAGCTGGGAACAGTTAATATTAACAAGCAGTTCAAACCATCCAAAATCAAACATCCCAAATACAAAATTATTAAATCATACCCACCAGTCAGCAACGCCAATAATTAAATAAAAAGGAGGATAAAAATGATGAAACTGAAAAAAATGCAGGGTTCTGGGAACACCGGAGCTGGGAACAGTTAATATTAACAAGCAGTTCAAACCATCCAAAATCAAACATCCCAAATACAAAATTATTAAATCATACCCACCAGTCAGCAACGCCAATAATTAAATAAAAAGGAGGATAAAAATGATGAAACTGAAAAAAATGCAAAGTTTACCTCGATCGCCCGAAGCAGGTTACACCATTATGGAAGGTTTAGTGGCAATAATTATGGTGTCTTTCTTGATGAGTGCAGTGGCACCTGTTATTGCTCTATCTGTAGGAACCCGCGTTCAAGCACGAAGGTTGGAGTTGGCAGCACAAGCGGCGAGGAGTTATATAGATTGGGTGAGGTATGATCCAGTCGATAGAGGTCCAAATCAAATAGGGTTAGATTTTAAAGATGTTAACCCTCCTCAATTAGGTGATTTGGTATGTCAAGATGGAGCATATTGCACTACACCAACTCCAAACCCTGCTCAATCTAATCAATCTAACTACCTTTTCTGTGTAGATGGAGATGGAGATCAAGAGTGTAAAAAAGATAGCCTTTCAGATATGTTAGTCCAAGGGTCTCGCAATCAAGGAATTACGTACAATGCATCACTATCGCCAGAAGAAAATAAACGTCGAGGTTATGCTTTAGGTGTGAGAGTTTATAGAGCAGATGCTTTTCAAGAAAATTCTCTTTGTCCTTCTGGAGCAGGTTGCCCTGACCCAGGAACACAGCAATCAGTAGTTACAAATGCTATCGGTAATCGTAGATTGCCAATGGTAGAAATAATCACAGAGATAGCACCAACAGAAAATTCATTTCAAAATTATCAAGATCGCCTAAAGTCTCCGACAAATTAAAGTCTGAAGAATAATCAAATAAAAAGTAAACGCAGAAAGAGGATAAAGATGAAAACTTTACTCAAATCACTCCTAAAAATACAATACCAACAAAGGCGATCTTCCATAATTAAACCTACCAGTGGCTTTACAATGATTGAATTGTTGGTAGGAACAATCATTGCTTTTTTAATAACTGTGCCACTGTTAAGTTTTGTAGTTGATATGCTCAACACAGATGTGAGAGAGCAAGCAAAGGCAAACAGCGAACAGGATATTCAAGCAGCAGTTGACTATATAGCTCAAGATATGAGTCAAGCGCTCTATGTATACGATCATGATGGAGCAGGGGGTGTTGTTGATGCAATTGAAGGTCAACTTCCAGAGAATGACGATGAAAATAGAAAACCCATTCTGGTATTTTGGAAACGGCAGTTAGTAGAAGAAGCTATACCTGTTTCAGCTTGCGAAGAACAATGTAAAGATGACGATGCTTATGTATTATCGTTAGTTGCTTATTATGAGATTACAGAAGATGATGATACCTCTATTTGGTGTCAACCTAATGGTGAAACTTGTCCAAAGCGTATTGCCCGATTTCAAATTCAAGATGGTGTAACAGATTTTACAGGAACATATATTGATGAAAACGGTGATACCGATGAAAAATTACAGAGAGACAGAGGTTTTAAAATTCCTACAAGTGATGAAGGTTATGAGGGATGGACGAAAGAAGATGAAACTTACGAAAATAACTTGGAAGTATTAGTTAATTATGTTGAAAGCTTCACTCTCAATGAAGTTACCGATAATAAATTAGCAAAAATAACAATAGCAGGAGACTCTCAACGTCGTATTAGAGAAGCAGTTGATTGTGCTCAATCACCATCATATTGCCCGAAAGTAACAGCTCAAGTAGGAGGAAGAAGTCGTAAACTATTAGAGTAGAGTGAGATTGTTCAAATTATTATGATAAAAGATTCTATTAGGAAACTGACATGAAAAAAACAATACTATTGCAAATTTTACAGAATTATTTAGTCAAAATTCCTGGTAAAAAAAATCAACTGGATAAAGGTTTTACCATAATAGAATTATTGATAGTAGTCTTAATAATAGGAATACTGAGCGCGATCGCTGCTCCTTCGTGGGATGCTTTTATTACAAGACAGCGTACTCGTACAGTAAATAGTTTAGTATTACAAGCTTTACAGAAAGCACAAAGTCAAGCTAAGTTGAAAAAGGAAGAGGTAAATGTTGAGTTTAATATTGCTGTAGACCCACCAAAAGTAACTTCTGGAGATATTGAGCAGAAATTAAATGCTAATGGTGAAATTAAGGCAGAAATGATTAAATTAGTTGTACAAGAATGTGAGACCAAAGACGCTGATGGTAAATGTACCTCTTATCAAAACGATGCAGACTTTCAAATTCAATTTAACTATCTGGGTGCAGTGGAAATAGATGATCCAGTCCAAAAACTACCTTTTGCTGTTAGTGTTTCTACACCAGATGGTAGACTCAAACGATGTACAATTGTGGAAACCCTCTTAGGTGGAATGAGAACAGCAGAAGGAGAATTCGATGAATCAACAGGAACAGGATGCCCATAATCTAATTTAAGCCTATGCTTACCACAAAATAGCTGCCCTGTCAAATCTTCAGGTAAACGACAGGGCAAGTTTTTTATGCAAAAAAAGAGCATCATGTTTGACGTTCAATTATGAATTGTTATATCAAATCCGGTAGCATCGGTGTAATTAGATAGTTAATCTAGGAGTCAGGAGTCAGGAGTCAGGAGTCAGGAGGGAAGAGAATGCGCGAAACATTTGCTCTTGGATGAAGATGAAATTTTTTTTTATACCGAATTAAGTGGATTTGATATTATACCAAATTCACGCAAAGGCAGTTACATCTTAAATTTGTGATTTCTTCTTAAAAGAAAAAATTATAAATTCCATAAATTATAAAATTTCCACCTTTTTTTCTCTTTAATATTTATGTTTTTCTTTCTCTGTTCCCTGTTCCCTGTGTCCTCACGCTTTGCAATGTTTTATGAAATTGGTATTAAAATAGTAAAGAGAGATAAAACTATTTAAAAACAGTAAATCAGGGTTGAAATGAACGTAAAAATATTAAACTCCGTAATATCAACTATTATTAAAATTACTGCAAAAAATCTATCAGAAAAATCACTTAAGCAAAAAGAAGCAGGATATACCCTCACAGAATTAACATTAGTCTTACTAATTATTGGTATTCTGGCAGCGATCGCCACTCCCGGATGGCTAGCATTCATCAATAACTACCGTCTCCGCACCTCAACTGACAGAATATATCAGGCCATGTTTGCAGCTCGTCGTAATGCCATACGAGATAAAACTGCTTGGCAGGCAAGTTTCCAAGAAACCACCAATATTATTGGGCAACCCGTAATTAGGTATGCGCTACATAAACCAGCGATCGCTCCCAATGACCTACCAACCTCAAGTTGGAAATATCTAGAACCTGGTATTGAGATAGACGACAATCAGACAAATGACAAAGGCAAGTATGAAACTACCCTCCGGATAGTTAAACCCGATACCAATACAGTTACTACCAACAAAACAGACCCCATTTACCGTGCCCTTTTCAATTACAAAGGTTGCCCAGTTTACAAACCTACTGACCAATGTACACAAACTAGCATCCAAGCAAAAGGGCGTATTGGTATAAAACACCAGAACCAAGACAAACCAAAAAGGTGCGTGATTATTTCCACCCTATTAGGGGTAGTCCGAACTGGAAAAGACCATGCCAAAGCTTTAGACGGAAAATATTGCTATTAAAATGGTAGGTTGGGTTGAGAGAAACGAAACCCAACATTATCTAATTTCCCTCCATTATTGTGTTAGGTTTATCCTAACGGACAAGCTCCGCTAATACTAACGTTCTACCCAACCTACATTATCAAAAGATTAACGTATAAAGCCTTTTCTTTGAAGGGAAAAAAGAAAAAAATTAGGTAGTCCTGCATGGTAATGGTGAAGTAGAATTTGTAGGTTGGGTTGAGAGAAGCGAAACCCAACACCATAATTAAGGCGTTGCTGAATACTGGGATAATTGAGGCCGACACGGGGACACGGAGACACGGGGACATGGGGACACAGGGATTATGATTTCTGCTCTCTGACAAAATCATCCCGCAATTATGCAATGCCTTGAAGAAGGAGACAGGAGACAGGAGACAGGAGACAGGAGGAAAATTACATGGGGATTCGCTCCCCCAAGTAATGCGTGAACACCCCCGTTGACGGTGGGGTATTAAACCCACAAAGAAAATGATAATTATTGCTCTGCTGATTAAATATAAAAGCATTGACATATAAAGACTTTAGCCTTTTTGGGAACAAAAAAAGTGCGCCTGTTTCAGTCTAAAACGCTCAAAAAGGAGCGTATTTTAGGCGCATAGTTGGGCAGAAAAATCATTCTTACAAAACGCCCGCTCCTACTTCCTCGCTCCCGATCCATTTCTCCCCTCCACCGGAGGGGGAGGGGCGAGGGGTGGGTTGTCTCCTGTCTCCTACCCCTACTAAAATACTTTTGAGCGCAAACCCTAATTAATGTTGGGTTTCCCTCCGGGAAGCTCCGCTAACACTGTTGTTCAACCCAACCTACATCTATTTTCATTAGGGGTAATTATTAATTATTCATTGTTAATTATTAATTATTGAATAATATTATGTCCGGATAATTAGTTATAAAAAAACTTTCTCCTTCAACTCCAGTTTTTCTTCTTTCTTCCCTCTTTCCTCCTGTCTCCTGTCTCCTGTCTCCTGACTCCTCCGTAGTTATTTATTTATCACTGTTTAACCGGACATGATATAACATTTTCCTCCAATTCCAAAACCTGCCAAACTTCTTCCATCAACTCTTTCAAACCAATACCTGCAACAGCAGAAATCAGGAAAACTTTTCCCCCATTAATCTCTCTAAACCTACTCACTAACTCCTGAATTTCTGCACTTTCTAAATCTACAGCATCAACCTTATTCAAAGCTAAAATTTGATTTTTATCTTCCAAATTTCGCCCATAAACCTTTAACTCATTTTGAATAGTCTCAAAATTCTCCACCGGATTAATATCTGTAATATCGACCAAATGCAACAATAATTTAGTTCGTTCAATATGCCTTAAAAATTCATGCCCCAAACCCAAACCAGCAGAAGCACCTTCTATTAATCCTGGAATATCAGCAAAAACAGTACCATCTCCCGTCCGTTTTCTCACAACACCTAAATTTGGTACTAGAGTAGTAAAAGGATAATCAGCAATTTTCGGACGGGCAGCAGAAAGTGCAGCAATTAAAGTAGATTTTCCCGCATTTGGTAACCCAATAATTCCCACTTCAGCTAACAGCTTCAACTCCAATCTTAACATTCGCGTTTCACCCTCCAATCCAGGCAAAGCATATTCGGGAGCACGGTTACTATTGCTGAGAAAATGTTTATTTCCTAATCCACCTTTACCACCTTTTGCAACACAAAAACTTTGTCCGGGTTTAACCAAATCTCCCAATAATTCCTCAGTTTCCGCATCATAAACCATCGTACCAGGAGGCACTTCAATTAAGCGATCGCTCCCTGAAGCACCAGTCATATTTTTTGGACCGCCACGCTTACCATTTTCTGCTTTAAAAATACGCTGAAATCTAAAATCCAGCAAAGTTTGAAGATTTTCAATAGCCACTAAAATCACGGAGCCACCACGGCCACCATTTCCACCAGATGGGCCTCCGGCAGGCACATATTTTTCTCGCCGAAAGGCAACCATACCATCACCACCTTTACCAGCTTCTACTTGAATTTCTGCTTGGTCAATAAATTGCATATTTATCGGAAATGCTGTTTAGTTGAATAAAAAGTCATGAATAAGGGCGAACAACTCCCAATGATTACATCTTATACTAATTTTTTTTGAGATGCAACACCACATTCCACCTTTTTTTCTAGAGCTTCACACAATGAGATTTGGGTGGGGTGATTTGTCACCTGAGCGATCGCTTCGATATATCTATAAGGTTAATCCTGCTGATTTTTAGTTGAATAAAAAGTCATGAATAAGGGCGAGCAACCCCCAATGATTACATCTTATCCCAATTTTTTTGGAGATGCAACACCACATTCCACCTTTTTTCTAGAGCTTCACACAATGAGATTTGGGTGAGGTGATTTGTCACCTGAGCGATCGCTTCGATATATCTATAGAACCCCTGACCGTATCTTTGTCGGCGTTTTTTGCTAGAAGTCAGAATTCAGGAGTCAGTAGGAAATAGGAAAAAAGAAGGAAGAGAGGAAGAAAGTTTCTTGTCAGTTCATCAACAATACTTAGACACATCCTCCTGACATTCATCTGCCAAATAAGATAAAGCACGAAAACGTATACCAACCAACTGGTCGTAAAGTGGATTAAGTTTACACATAGCTGGAATGTGGGCTACTTTCTTACCAAAAATCACAATATCTCGCTCAAAAGGACATTGAGGGGGAATCATTTTACATACCATGTGAGCCACTTTTGGGTCATGGATATCCCATCCATCCAACCAGTCTTTGATCGGAGCGAGTACAGTTTGATGATGTTCGGGGTCGTGGGGAATAATGAAAGTGCCAGTATGTTCTGTTTCTTCAATCCAACTGTCTAAATCATCTTCTGTTGCTTGTTCCTTGGCTTTTTCCAGATTTTTTCTCAGGGCATCTAAAGCTTTAACCTTTAGTCCTAAAGCGTTACAGTATCTATGAAGTATGTCATCCTCAGTAATAGAATAAATTCCATCTGCCAAGGCTACCATTACCGCAGTTCTCATAAAATTTTCTGCTATGGTAGGATTTTCTCCCAGTACCCTAGCTAAATCATCTGGATTAATGGGTTGTAATTCTGAGATTTCAATTTTAGAAGCAAACTCTTCGTGACTAAAGTGGTCAAATAAATCTTTCTCTGTAACATCTAATTCCCCATCAGCATAAGCAACGGTCATTAGTCCTCTTAACCAGGTAGTAGTTTGTTCTTTGTTTAGGGGAGATTTGACGATGCTAGTCATGGCTTAACCTCTGAATTAATATATAACTACAACAAATACAGTTTTTTGACTAACTCCTAAAACCAATTACAAATCAAGTTGGTATGGGAGCTATTACTTAATATTTTACCTCACTATCTCCAGCCTAAAATCCTAAAGTTTCTGATTTATTTAAACTTTATTTATGATGATTTTAGTAGTGATTGCTACATCACTTTATGAAAAATAATGATTACGATCTTTAGCTATAGCAATCCTATTTTATTCGTGTCAAAAATCTTACTGCTTTTTAGGGAACACTTAACTGGGAAAAGGGAACAGGTAAGAGTTTCAGTTTTTTTATTCACTTTTTGATTACCCGCAACCTATTTAGGATTGCTATATTACCCAAAAAGAAAAATTAATTCTTCTTGCTTGTTCTCTACAAAAGTTTGAGTTGAAGATGAGAGCCTGGGGGTTTCAACCCCTGGATGAAACATGAGCCACGGGATTGATCCGGTAGTGTCCTACACAATTGTGTAGGGTTGTATTATCATTAATCCTATGAGTAAATTAACTTTGACACTAAAACTACCTTTTTATCGCCTTAATGCTTGTAAAGCAGCAGAGTTTGAGCGTCTTACTTTGCTCAATACTGAAGTAGCTAATACATTGTTAAGTATTGAGAAATCAGTTCGTCGCAAGTATACAAGCAAGGATTTTCATCATGTTGAAATTGGTTCAATGTGGATTAATCAAACTATTAGGAATACTTGTGCTCAAACCAAGGTGAAAAAGTTTAAACGTTT
>NZ_JAAHGU010000151.1:0-16837 GCF_010692685.1 Okeania sp. SIO2F5
GTAAACAATTTCAAGCTATAAACTGTAAATTATCAATACCATTACAGACATCCTTAAAACTTTAAGGTTTAGCGATCGCCTAATTTATGAAAAATACAGCTCATACAGTTACTTTTATATTACATTGCAAATATCTATGTAACATGTAAAGATGCCAGCGCTCATTGCTATAACTAAGAGATTTCTTGAAAAAAATATCCTCCTATACTTTAATTTTTTAATTTATAGCAAGGAACAAGTCGCTTAGGACTTATGCTAATAATGAACCTCAGACAGGGAAATGCTTTGGCATTGCTGAAATGTAATGTTAAGTAACTGAAGGTAAAATTGAAAAACCGATGTTTAGCGTTGATACTTAATCTAAAAATCATTACCACTCAGCAACGCCAATGTTTTTCGCTGTTCCCTATTCCCTGTTCCCTATTCCCTGCTATTGATTTTCATCCAAATTATCAAGATTGAAAATAAAAGGAGCTGTTTGAGATTTGTCATTTCCCAGAATTAAAACTTTAGGCATCTGAGAACCACCTGCTTTCCAAGCTTCGATCGCTTCTTTTTGTAAAACCAACTCACCACCTTGTGCTTTTAGTGTTTCAGCTAATAGTTTTTGAGCTTCTGCTTTACCCTTTGCACGGTTAATGTATGCCTGAGCTTCTTGTTCTGCTTCTGCAGCAACATATACTGCTCGTTGTGCTTTTTGTTCAGCAATTTGCTTCTCTTCAACTGCTTTAGCAAATTCAGGAGAAAATGTTAAATCAATTACGCTAGTATCTAACACAAGAATGCCATATTTATCTAAACGAGAACCTAAAGCATTATCAAAGTCTGCTTTCAATTCTTCCCTTTGAGTAATAGCTTCTTCAACAGTTCTTCTAGCTGCAGCAATTTTAAAAGATTCTTGAGTTTGTGGTGCAATTACTTTAGCAACTAAATTTTGTAGAGTTCCTTGTTCTCTTCTGATTTTTACTACTAACATAGGGTCTAAGCGAAAGTTAATTGCAAAACTTGCTGATAATTGTTGTAAATCTTTTGTAGAACTTTGGGCTGGAACTTCAAACTTTTGTACAGTCACATCATAGATATCAACTTGAGAAATCAAAGGAGGTTTAAAGTGAATGCCTTCTAAGAGAGCGCCATCTCTAGCTTTACCTAAAATACTAATAACACCAGCTTGACCAGGATTAATAATTACAAAGGAATTGAAGCCAATTAGCAATATTAATGATGACACGGTTGCTAATATTACTGTTTGTAAACTTTGTTGTTGATTTTTCAATTTTTTTCTCCGAATTCTGAGATTATGACTTATTGGTATATTTTCTTTGTTAATCTTAGTTCAAACTGAAAATTAACATTCAAATTATATAATATTTTTAGACTTGTTTAATAAGGAAGAAGAAAGGAGGAAAAAGGAAGGAGGAAAAAGTGAATGGGGACTCAAAACCCAACGAATTGTAAACACCCTGTAGACGGCGGGGTGTTAAACTCAGAAAGAAAAAGATAATTACTACTTTTTTGACTAATGTGCTTGATATTAAGTAATAGTATTTTTTGCACATTAATACTAAGTTTCAAAATAACAAAAGTTATGAAAGACTAAATACTCCCATTGAACAAATCATATTGGGAATAATTAATATAGTTGAAATTTGTACTACTTTTACTTTGAATAAAGCGATCACAATATACATATCCTAATTCCTTGCCTACAGAGAGAGAGTAAGACAAAATTATTTGTCAGATTATGTCCGGTAGCATCGGTATTGTAAGTGCGAAGGTAAGGAAGAAGGAAGAAGGAAGAGGCAAGAGGCAAGAGGTAGGAAGGCTTAAATTAAGAGCAAGAAAAAACTTCAATTTGCTATATATATTCATATATTCATGCTTGGGTTTACACAAACGCGCCCCAACGGACATGATATCATTGATACTTAATATCATATCCGTTTAATTAGCTATAAAAAAACTTTCTTCTCCTTGTCCTTCTTCTTTTCTCCTGACTCCTGACTTCCCCTCCTGGGAGGGGTTAGGGGTGGGTTGACTCCTGACTCCTGAAATGGTATATTTATTTTTAATTCACAATAGCAAGTTTTCTAGGCATCAGTCTTTCCAAAATTTGTTTCAGTACCATTGCTGTCCAATCAATATCTGCTTCCGTTGTTTCTCGCCCTAATGTTAAACGAATACCTCTAGTTGCAGCCTCTTCTGTATATCCCATTGCCAGTAATATTGGACTTGGAGTTACCTTTCCACTATGACAAGCTGAACCAGCACTAATACCAATTCCAGCCAAGTTTAACTGTCGCACCAAAGTTTTACCTGTAATTTTATCTTCCGTTTCCTCTATTTCAACTTCTGGGGGAACAATGCAGAAACTAACATGATGAGGTAGTCTGTGCCATCTATCCCCAGTAGAAATTACATAAGGAGTTTGTGCCATCTGTTCAAATAAGCGATCGCGCAATCTGATTAACCTTAATGTTTCTGTCGTCATTTCCTCATCCGCTAATTCTGCTGCCACTCCAAAACCAGCGATCGCTGCTACGGCCTGAGTACCAGAACGTAATTTCAACTCCTGGCCACCACCAGTCAAAATAGGTACTAGCTCTACACCTTCCCTGATATAAAGCGCCCCCACACCTTGAGGACCATAAATTTTATGACTTGATAAAGATAATAAATCTACTGGCAGTTTTTGTACATCTATTGGTAAACGTCCTACCACCTGAACGGCATCAGTATGAAATAAAACCCCATGAGAACGACAAATATTACCTAGTTCCTCAATAGGTTGGAGAGTGCCTACTTCACTTTGACCATAAATTATTGATACTAAAACTGTATTTGCTTGTAATGCTGCTTGTAGTTTTTCTGGATCTACCCTTGCTTGTCTATTGACAGGTAATCTTGTAACTTGCCAACCCCAATTTTCTAACATTCTTGCTGGTTCTGAAATTGCAGAATGTTCTACACTAGAGATAATGATATGTTGGGGTTTTTCATAGCAACGTGCCACGCCCATGATTGCCATATTATCAGCTTCAGTCCCCCCAGAAGTAAAAATAATTGACTCTGGCACTGTATCGATCAGATTAGCCACTTTTATTCTTGCCCTCTCTACTAATGTTGCCGACCTCTGGCCCCATGTATGTAAGCTAGATGGATTACCCCACTGTTGGGTAAAAGCTTGTTGCATAGCAGTGATCGCTTCTGGCCTTGTCGGTGTTGTGGCACTATAGTCTAGATAAATTTGCATCATGTCTATCAGTTTTGATTTTTAACTTCTACAATATAGTCAAAATATCCCCACAGAAGTTTTGAGATGAAAGAGTGAAAAAGTAGTTTAAGAAGGAACAAGGAAGGAGGAAAAAGGAAACTCGTAAACATTGTTTAGACGGCGGAGTATTAAACCCAAAAGAAAAAGATAAGAATTGTTTCAGTCGGGGGGCAAAATTAGCTGATATATCTACTCTGTAAATTCCCAGATATTCTCTACACAATTATAATAGGACTGCAATAGAAGCCACTTGAGATCTATTTAAAAAGAAGATGGGGAGATGGGTATGGGTAGTATTGGATGGAGGATTGTTCAACCTGCTTAGTGGGCGTTCCCTCTCTTGGTCAGCATTCCCTTGCGTCTGACACCGACGCGGGATCTGACCCCTGTCTTGGTCTGAATATGGCGAGGAGACCCGAAGAGTGACAGAGCCGCTGCCTCTTTCCTCCAGAGTAGGAGCTTTCCTATGGGAATGCTGTGCAAACGCTAACGCTTTACATGTTGCGGAGCAAAATGCCATCCCACCCTACGGGAAGCTCCGAATATCGACCGCTTGCGCCGTGCGACGGCGCGGGGTCACATCCGCTTTTTCCTGTATTCCCTCCCTCCATCTCCTGACTTCTGACTCAGTACTCCTGACTCCTGTTCAAAAAAATTAATATTGGCAAAGATACCAAATGGGTTTTATATATCTGAATTCTTTTTAATGTGGCTATTGTTACTCAGGTATTTCTATACTTTCAATAGTTATAGCAGTCGGAGCAAAGGGCGCGGACATCTCAAAAGCTTAAAACTCAGACAACGCAAGATTTTTCTTTCTTCCTTCTTTCTTGTGCTATTATCTTTATAAGATATCCTCTATGATTTATGTACTTCTAGACCTTTGACTTTTAAATACTAAAAAGTTACTAGCTACTTAGGTTTACAAACATTATAATCTTCATGTGACATAACTTTCTGTGGTATTACAAAATTCCCATAATCTTGACAAATCATTCTATAGTTGCGGGTAACAGGTATACTTACTATGAAACGATTATGGCGGAGCCGTTTACCTCCAAATTCTCGATAGCTTTGATTATTGTTTAACGCAGAAATAATTGCCCTGGCTTTGACCACTACATAATCCGGTAAACCTCTCAAGTCTATCAAATCACCATCGAAAGAAGCTTCCCATTCTAACTTTTTTTCTCGCTTTTCCGCTATTTCTTCATCAACTCTTTGCTTTGCCATCTCCTGTTGTTCACAACGATGGCATTTTCTCCCATATCCCTTATGGCCACACGGAAAAGTCCTTTTTCTTTTCGGCATAAAACAGCAAAGTTAGTTGTTACCAAGATCTCTCAGTTTTGGTCATCGTTAAATATTTTGTTCAAGACCTGATTGAAAAATCCACAAACTACTGATTACACTTTAGTAGCATCATAGTCCACTCTCAATTTAACATTATCGGCCATTATGACACAATATTCAACATCAATATTTTCTAATGATTCAAATAGAACGAACAAAAATGTTTAAGATTCAGGCCACTGCACTAGGTATTATAAATTAGTGTAGTTCTTTAGTTAATAGGGCTTACGCACCTGCAACCTAATTTTTGTCCGAAGCGACCTACAGGGTTTGCAGGAGCAGTCCGGAACGGAAAGCAATATCAAATCCTAGTTTTTTGTACCTCATGGAGATGGGGAGGTGGGGAGATGGGGCAGGACTCATTCATTGTCACTAGAGAAAAATTGATAGGGAGATGGGCAACCACCCCTAACTCCTTCCAGGAGGGCAAGGCTGTTTCATCCGATGCGAAAAACAGAGAGGGAGATAGATAGATGGGGATAACTAGGAAATTTTGGCACACATAGTCAGGATTTCAGTCAAATTTATCAATTATCCTTGAAGGTCAAAAATACGAATTTTTGTCATTTAAGCGACGTTGAACCAGATATCCTCTCAGAGTTTAACTACAGCTATTGGCTAAAAAATCGGCAAATTTTAGTAAATTTCAGTGTTTCCCTATTCCCTCATCTCCCGTTCTCCCTAAATCGTTAATATACTATACTTTGAAACAGCCCTCCTCACAGGAGGGGGGAGATTCGTATATTTGCACAATTAAATGTATTTCATAATTCATATAAATATTATCTGACGACAAAAAATTAGCCCTGGGGAGATGAGGGGAGAAAAGCCTCTAAATTAAATACGTTACCAAAATATTCATTTAATGGCATTTACATAACTTCCCTCTTTTGTCAAGTTTTATCTTAAGAAATATGTTTATAAACCATAGCCCTTTCAGGGGGACTTTTGCTAAGATTTCTGTAGGGGGAAAAGTGGACAAGTCATTTCAGTTATCATTTAGCCTCCTATGGTCGGAACTGCGTTAACAGTACCTCTGCAATAAGGAGACTTGATATCAGAAATATTCTCTTTTTTATCCCCTTAAAAGAGGAGACTTTAGACCACAATTTTTCGGTAAGCAGAAATACATTCAAACTCATAATATCTACGCTTTTTTCTCCCAAGTCATCTTTGTCCTCCAAGTCTAGTCCAACCAGAAAGTAAAAAACCTACCCTTGTGAACTATCTCACCCTAACTAATAGGATATTGGCTTTCCTTAAATCAGTGCTATTTTTTTCTACTCAACTGCGCTTTGTTTATATTTTACTATTGGTTCTGAGTCTCACTGCTTGTCAGAATACAAATCAGCAGTTAGTTCCTCATTTTCCCCAATTACCACAAGACCCCTTAATTGAAGCTTATTTTAATCAGTCCCAAGCTTCAACCTATACTGAGTCTGATCGCCAGCAAACTAGGTTGGGAGATAATCTTGAGGAAATAATCATTGATACTATTGCTAATGCTACTTCTAGTGTAGATGTGGCGGTTCAAGAGTTACGTTTACCTGGTATTGCTCAAGCTTTGGTCGAACGTTATCAAGCAGGGATAAAGGTACGAGTAATTATTGAAAACACCTACAATCGTTCTTGGGGAAGCTTGACTGAATTTGAAGTAACTCAACTATCTGAACGGGAACACGAACGCTACATAGAATTTTTTCAGCTTGCTGATAACAACATGGATGGTTATCTTAGTCAAGATGAAATTAACGGCAGTGATGCTCTTGTGATCTTAACTAATGCAGGGGTTCCCTTGATTGATGACACTGCCGATGGTTCTAAGGGTAGTGGCCTTATGCACCACAAATTTGTGGTTGTGGACGGTCAAACTATTATTGTTACTTCAGCTAATTTTACTAATAGCGGTATTCATGGAGATTTTTCAGAATCTATGAGTAGAGGAAATGCTAATAATCTTTTAAAAATAGAAAGTTCTGAATTAGCTGAACTGTTCACAGAGGAATTTAATCTCTTATGGGGAGACGGGCCTGGTAGAAAACAGGATAGTAAATTTGGCGTGAAAAAACCATTTAGACCTGTCAGACAAATATTTATTGGAGATACGAAAGTGGCAGTAAAGTTTTCTCCTATTTCTAATACTAAATCTTGGCAACAAAGTACTAATGGTTTAATTAATCAAACATTAGAATTAGCACAAAAATCTGTTGATTTATCCCTCTTTGTATTTTCATCACAACCATTAGTTAATACTCTAGAAAATCAATCTAAAAAAGGAGTATTAATTCAAGGTTTAATCGATCCAAGTTTTGCCTATCGCTATTATAGTGAAGGATTAGATATGATGGGTATTGCCTTGGCTAATAAATGTAAATATGAAGCAGATAATCGGACTTGGGAAAAACCAATTTTTACAGTAGGAGTACCAAATTTACCCCCTGGCGATCGCCTGCATCACAAATTCGGAATTATTGATAATTCGATTGTAATAACTGGTTCTCACAATTGGACTGAAGCAGCTAATAAAAACAACGATGAAACTTTATTGATAATTGAAAATTCTAAAGTAGCAGCTCATTTTGACCGTGAATTTCAAAGACTTTATCAAACAGCTACTCTGGGTATACCATCCTGGTTGATTAAAAAAGTAGAGAAACAACAAAAAGAATGTGGCGATCTATTAACAGAAACTGAAAATCCGACAATAGATACTAACACTAAGATTAATCTCAATACAGCTACTGCTAAAGAATTGGAAACATTACCTGGTGTTGGACCAAAATTAGCAGAGCGGATTATTCAAGCTAGACAAAATAAACCTTTTACATCTTTAGCTGACCTAGACCAAGTGTCTGGAATTGGACCTCAAATATTAGATAAGTTAAGCGATCGAGTCACCTGGTAAGTTCAACAATTAATCATTAATCATTAATAATTAATAATTAACAATTACCTCTCCTTTAAAACTGATAGGATTGACTCAAAAAAAAATTTTTCTTTATTATCCCCTTAAAAGGAGAGGCTTTAAACCACAATTTTTCGGTAAGTAAGAAGGAAGAAGGTTTAAAAGTATGAAAAAACTTACAGCAGTTTTCGAGTCTTGGAGGTACAAAGTTTGATTGCCCTAGGGAAAACTTAACTGGGAAAGAAAAACATAATAAAAAAGAGGGAAAAAAGTTGAATTTTTAGAATTTATGGAATTTATCATTTTTTTATTGTACGAATAAATCTTTCTAATTCCTCCTGACTCCTGACTCCTGACTCCTGACTTCATGACTCCTAAAAAATATCCTAGCTATTTGTAGCAAACATTTATCAAATTGATATTATGGCAATTTCATTTTATAGCACTCTGAGCAGATACGGTTGTTTTTCCAATTGTTCTGCTCATGGTTTTGAATTAGATGGTTATTGGTGGCCAACTAGCGAACATTATTTTCAAGCTCAAAAATTTCCAGGTATGCCTGATGCTGATGAAATTCGTTTAGCAGCAACACCAGGAGAAGCAGCAAATCTGGGAGGCGATCGCAAACGCCCATTACGTTCAGATTGGGAACAGGTAAAATATGATATTATGCAAAAGTCAGTATTCAACAAATTTGCTACTAATTCTGAGATTCGGGAAATATTACTGTCTACTGGGAATGAAGAAATTGTTTATAAATCTCCCGTGGATTTATATTGGGGTCAGAGAAAAGATGGTAGTGGGAAAAATAAATTAGGCAAAATTTTAATGGCAGTACGAGATATGTTGAGTTCAACAATTAATAATTAACAGATAAATTAAACAGTTAACTGGTATAGGATTTTGTCAATTTCGTCAGGCGATTGCTCCTATCTTGAGAGTTATATAAATTATATAGTCATTCCAGTTAAGATTGAGACAAGGGTTTCTTACCTTGAAAGAGTTTCACCTAAAAAAGTGTTCCAGTCTTATTCAGAATGACTATAAATAATTTTATAGATAACTTCAATTTGTATAACTCATAATTTTGATATGGGAGTCATATTTGAGTTTTGTAGAAAATATCCTGAAAAAAGGAGAGAGCTAACAAAAGTAAAATTTTGAGACTGTTTATCTATTTTGGGATTTTTTACAAATTCGACAATGATTGCCATAGTTAAAATTAAATTTAATAAATTTTACAAGTCATATAATGTTTTAAACCAGTTAATAAATATTTGAGCTTGGGGATGTTTGGGATTTAATATTCTTTCCATAACAGCATTATGTAATTGGCGACCGGGAGTATTTTGCCATGCTAACCATGTATGAATATTAGGTTTATCAGTATGATTTTCTATGAATGGCGCACCTTGATTTTTAGCTTATTTAACTGCTGTTTGTGCATAATTCCAAAGCAATTCTTTTTCGTCAGGAATTATATAAGTCAGAAATGTTTCTAACATTCCAGAAATTTTATTATCTGGCATCACCCAAACTCTAAATTTAACACCAAAACTTGTCTGATGAATTAGACCTATTTCTGGTAAATTTTCAGGAAAATCAGGAAGACTTGGTAAACAAACATTTCTAATACTTTGCCATCTATCCTTTGAATTATCATCTGCATCAACCATTAGACCTAATGCAGAAAGTCCAGATGCTTTTAACTCTGTAGAAATTACATTTTTATTTAGTAGTTTTTCTATGCCATCACAGGATTCAATATATACAAATGGTTGTTTATTTTGATCTTCCCAAGGAATATCATTAGCTTCTATCAAATATGGAAAACTCTTTGATCCTCAGCACCCTCTACCAATAGTTTATTTTTAGGAGGTAATTTTCTTGTTTTTGTTGCCATTACTATCGCACCTCGATGTGACGTTGTGCGGCAATAACAATTTCAGGTTCTGTGAAAACTACAGAAGCATTTTTATTAGCTTCTATTCTGTGAATTGTAATTTCTTCACCCTCTAAATCTTCATTTTGAATAACATCAGCAAGACTACTCCAACAATCACTATTATGAGTAGTAGCAAATACTTGAACATCTAATTTTTTTGCTGTTTTCCAAATAAGTTTCCACATATCAGACATTGTAGAAAAATGTAAACCCGTATCAATTTCATCTACAAGTAACACTCCACCTTGAGCAGAAACAAGAGCGATCGCTAATGCTAAAATTCGCCATATTCCTTCTCCCATACTACCAATAGGTATGGGTTGTTTTTGGTCAGAAACTTTTACTCTAAACCCACTTCTTGCTCCTACAATTCTACTATTAGAACCATATTTTTCAAGGCTAATTGAAGCAATACGTTCAATTTTAGGTTCAATAATTTGCAGTGCTTCTAGGGTCAATGTTTCCTCTGGTGTTAAGACAATTTCATCAAATAATTGAGTAATTTCGTTAATATCTAAAGATAAAGGTGTAATAAATTGAGATTTTGTAACTGCTTTTGTAGCTATTCTAGATGACCTTAACATACGAATATCCATACCTCCATCTGGTGATAATCTGCGTCTTATGCTAACTTCTTTTTTTTTCCAATCAAGCATAAAAAAAATATCTTCTAATTCATCTATTTCTAGTTCATCAGTAATTTCTTCTGAATTATCCAATTCAGAACTCAATTCTTCTGAATCATCGAATAAAGCTTTTTTTTCATCCAATTTATTCGGTGAATCTACTTGTATTGAAGCAATTAGATTTTCCTGATATTTATCATTAGTTCCTACTATAGAAAATTTGCTTCCTACTGAAATTTCACGTCCATAGAAAAGGTGACAAATATCTAGCTGTTTAGAGCGTTCTTTCAATAAAAACTCTCCTCGATAAAACATAATTTTCTGGAATTGTTCGGGTTGGTACGAGCAATATAAAAGTTGAATAGCTTCTAAAATTGAAGTTTTTCCACTATTATTCATTCCTACCAATAAATTAACTCTGCTAAGTTGCTTAAGTTCAAAAGATTGGAAACAACGAAAATTATTTATACTCAACGATTTCAACATATTTATTTCCTGTTTATATCTACTTAAAAATAAAAAAAAATTAATTTTAAGACGATAGTAAATTTTCAACTTTTTCTTTAAGAGATAGATAAATCCTTTTCAATTATAGAAATTTAAATAAAGGTGAGGACATTTCTAAATTATCACACTCAGTCATCGATTATTTTTGACTTTTACTTTTTGACTTTTGCCTTGCGCGTAGCGCTATACACCCCAAACTCGATTTAGATTAATGTTTAAATAGTTATGAACCAGAACATCTCTAAATCCAGCTATTTGTCGCCATTGAATAAACGCTTCTACTCGCCATTGAGGTGATTCAAAATCATCAATAGAAATAAAGGTTGGCTCCCCTCCGGTAGTTAACCCCAAACCCAAACGTCTTAGTTTTTCCTCTACTTGCCGACCAAGGGTGTTAATTTTTTGCCATTGCGTTTCGGTATAAGGTTTGGTAGGTCTGGGTTTTTCTTGATAGCGAGAAACAGTAACGGAAAATTCCAGGTTAGACTCGGAAGGTTCGGTGGTGCCTCTTACTGGGTTTGCTGCAGTGGGTTCGGGAGTACAGACCAGAGGAATGTGATTTTCTGCTGTCAAAAAACCAGAGGTGAGGTCTAGAACAACCCAACCAGCTCCTGGTAAATAAACCTCGGCCCAAGAGATAATTTTAGTTATAGCAATGTATAGAGAAACACTAAAAATATAATTTAGGTATTTATAGTTAATAATTTTACTGATTTTTTGAGATTTAATAATTATTGATTTATGAGTGGGTTAGCAGATAATAAATGGCTGTGATTAGAGGAATCAAAGGTAATTTTTGAGTTGATTTTGATTGATTTTCATTCTTGGAACTTTGGCAAGAGATCTAATTATATTAGCATAAATAAATATAAATAATTACTATATCAAAATACTGACTTAGAAGTAATAAAAATTTATATATTATTTATATTTTTGAGAAAACATTATTTGACTACAAATAGGAAAAATTAGTTGACCGGAAGTTATGAGAATTTCTAATTGTCATCGAAATATTTTTTGCCAAATATTGATAAGTGAATTAACTGAAAATTGATGATTTTGATTTAGGCTGAGTAGTAAGAAGATTAGTTAGTTATTGATGTAATTACCTCAATGAATAACCACTTCTCTAATCACTTTAATGGAAGGGAATTATGAATCCTACTGCTGAAAATATTTTAAAATTGGCTGCGCTAGCTACTGTTGTAGATGGTCAAGCCTCTGAACAAGAAAAGAACTTCATTGTTGATGATGGTTCCTATCTGTTGAGAACTTCTCCAGATGAAGTAAGACCCTTTATCAACCTATGTATTGGAATTTATCAATCTAAAGGTGCTGCAAACAATCCTGGAACAGCACTTAATTTTGCTTTGGAGGCATTAAAGCCTTTAACAGATTCTGAGAAGCATCTAGCCTTTCACATTTGCTATAAAGTAATTCACATAGACAAAGAAGTAAAAGAGTCTGAAATGAGATTCTTTTTCCAATTACACAGATTGGTATTTTCTTAATTATTAGAATTAACTTTTTACAGTTTTTCAATTAACAAGTAATTAACATTATTCTCTACCAAATATTACATTATGGTGGAGAGTTTTTTATATAGCAGAAGAAAGAAGGAAGAAGCAATAAGCAAAAAGGAAAAATCTGGCTTTGTCTGAGTTTTAAGCTTTTGATACAGCAGACTCTAAGTATATAAAGTACAGAGATTAACAATTGAATGTTTGTAGTGCGGGCATCTTGCCCGCTTCGGGGTGTACCTCACCTTTGGTGGAATCTGCTGTATTTCCGCACTCTTTGCTTCAACTTTTATACTATATTTATTTATTCCTAATAAAATGTGCTTTATATGACTTGTGAAATAAAAAATCTTAACGGTAATAGGAAAAATTAATTTATTAGAAGTAATGATAATTTTTGCCTTGGTAAATCAAGAGATGAAACTTTAAGAGTAGTCTGTTTCTGATACCTCTAAATATTTTACCAAAGTGAGTGATGGGTATCACCCCTAGTAGAAAATCATCTTACCAATTACCAAAGCCATAATTTTTAATTGTCATCGGAATATTTTCTGCAAAATCTAAATATTGATGAATGAATTAACTGAAAATTTATAATTTTGATTTAGTCTGAGTAGTAAGGAGATTGGTTAGTTATTGATGTAATTACCCCAACAAATAACCACTTCTCCCATCACTTTCATGGAGAAAAATATGAATCTTGTTTCTGTTAACAATATTATCCAATTGGCTGCTTTGGCCTCTGTTGTAGATGGTCATGCCAGTGACCAGGAAAAAAACTTAATTGTGGAGATGGGTTCCGATCTGTTGAACACTCCACAAGAGCAGGTAAGAAAGATACTGGACCGCTGTATAGAGACTTTTGAGAATCAAGGATTTGCAAACCATTCTGAAGCAGCTCTTCATTCTGGTTTGGATGCCTTGCGGTCTTTAGACCCCTCTCAAAAGCACTTAGCCTTTTATATTTGTGAGAAAGTAATTTACCAAGACGGAATAGAATCTGGTGAAATAGAATTTATTCAGCAATTAGACCAACTAGATAGAACTGCATTTTCTTAATTATTAGAGTTAGTTATTTCCAGCCTTTCAGCTAACAACTAATTAACATTATTCTCTACCAAACTTTAAGATTATGGTGGGAATTTTTTTTCGTTAAAGCGTGCCTGATAGAATTTTTCCTAGCTGCTCAGAAAATACCTTAACTGCATAAAAAAAATTATATAGCAGCTCATACTGCTATAAACTTTATTTATCAAAAAGTCTAATTAAGTGTCATTTTTCAATTATTAACAGTCAATAAAATCAGCAAAACTTGATAGCCGAAAATTATTGCGATGATGCTGTTTCATATAGCAATCCTAAATAGGTCGTGACAAATCAAAAAGTAAATAAAAAAACTGAAACTCTTACCAGTTAAGTGTTCCCAGTTAAGTGTTCCCTGAAAAGCAGTAAGATTTTTGACACGAATAAAATAGGATTGCTATAGATATTATTTATCTCGTAGCAATCGCTAATTTCTAATTCAAAAATCCTAGAAAATGAACTTAACCAAAGCTTAACATTAATCTAGTGGAGGATGGTGGAAATAACTGACCAGTTACAAAATCCTAAAACAATTACAAATCAAAAATGATTGACTTTTAACTTCCGCGTAGCGGCACTCTAATAATGTATTAGACAGATTGACCTGTCTCTGAAAAAACAAAAGCTCATTGCTACTGAGCTATAGCTGTTTAATAGCTAGTATTTATTTCGTAGCGATCGCCAATTTCTAACTCAAAAATTCTCGAAAGGGAGCTTAACCAAGGCTTAACATTAATATAGGATAATCGATCGACGGACAAATCTGTCTGTAAAAAAACACAAAAGCTGATTGGTACCAAACTATAACTGACAACTACTAATATTTCCAGAGAAAAGAACCCTATGGAACGACGTAAATTTGTTAAAAATTCATCTCTATTTGCTCTATCTTTAGCCGGAGCAAAATTAGCTAATTTAACTTTCTCACCCCAAACATTAGCTCAGGTAAAAGAACTAAAATTTGGCATTATTTCCACCGAATCTCAAAGTAATCAAAGACCCATTTGGGAACCCTTTATCAAAGCACTTTCTGATTCTATTGGTTTACCAGTTAAAGCATTTTATGTGACTCAATATGTAGCAGTAATTGAAGCCATGCGAACTGGGGATGTCCACCTAGCTTGGTATGGAGGAAAATCCTATATTGAAGCAGCAAAACGTTCTAATGCTGAAGCTTTTGCCCAGGTAGTAGATACAGAAGGTGGTAAAGGTTATTACTCTCATTTAATTACTAACAAAGATAATCCTATAGTTGCTGAAGCTAAAGCAATGGGAGGCGATAAATATGTGATTAAAAATGCAAGTAATTTAACTTTTGCTTTTAATGACCCGAACTCTACATCCGGTTTTTTAGTACCGAGTTACTATGTTTTTGCTCAAAACGAAGTTGACCCCAAAAAAGCATTTAAACGCTTAATTTTTTCCGGCAGTCACGAAGCAACAGCTTTAGCAATAGCTAATAATCAAGTAGATGTAGCTACTAATAATAATGAAGCTTTAGACCGACTCCAAAAAACAAATCCAAAAGCAAGAGCTAATATAGAAACTATCTGGACTTCTACTTTAATTCCTAGCGACCCAATTGCTTATCGTCAAGATTTACCAGCAGATTTAAAACAGAAAATTCGTGATTTTTTCTATAACTATAAAGAAGCAAAAGTTCTCGAACCTCATGGTTGGTCTGGTTTTGCTCAAGCAAATGATAAAACTTGGAATCCGATTCGGGAATTAGACCTAGCTAAAAAGATTTTAGAGTTGGAAAATAAGGAAAAAATGACTGCTGAGGATCAACAACAATTAGAGGCATTTCGCCAACAATTAAAAGCTATAAAAAGTAATTAGACTTCTTGCAGAAGTTAGGGAATAGGGAATAGGGGGATGAAATCAAGAATTTCAGATCTTGAATTTATTTAATTAAAACTTTTGCAAGAGGTCTATTGAATGACAAAAGTAAAACAGGATTTACAGATGATAAGTAGGTGGCTCTAATTAAACGTTAAAAAATGGTTTATTTATGCTTATCTACTTAATCTTAATCATAAATCTGTTGTATTACCAGAAGTCTCCATGGAATTAAGCAGCAAAGCAAATATTTACTTTGTTGCTTTTTTTGTTAAAATGTTAATTAAATAAATAAAGGTAAGAGCAAAATGTTAGGAGCAATAGCTGGTGATATTATCGGATCTGTCTATGAACATAATAATATTAAAATCAAAGATTTTCCCCTATTTAGTAGTCAAAGTCAATTTACAGATGATACAGTTATGACCGTAGCAGTTGCGGATTCTATCTTCAATAATCGCGAATATATTGATACAGTTAAAGAGTATTTTCGTCGCTATCCTTACGCAGGTTATGGCTTCAATTTTAGACAGTGGAATAAATCTGATAGTAAGCAACCTTATTATAGTTGGGGTAATGGGTCAGCAATGCGAGTTAGTCCAGTGGGATTTGCTTTTAATGACTTGGAAACAGTATTAATGGAGGCAAAAAAGAGTGCAGAAATTACCCATAACCACCCAGAAGGAATTAAGGGTGCTCAAGCTACAGCAGCAGTAATCTTTCTTGCTAGAATAGGAAAAAGTAAGGATGAAATAAAGTCTTATATTGAGAGTAATTTTAACTATAATTTGAGTCAAACTTTAGCATAAATTAGACCTACTTATAAATTTGATGTTTCTTGTCAAGGTTCCGTTCCCCAAGCAATAATTTGTTTTTTAGAATCTACAGATTTTGAAGATGCAATTAGAAATGCTGTTTCTATAGGTGGAGATAGTGACACTATTGCTTGTATTGCTGGAGGTATTGATCAAGCATTTTATGGAGCTGTACCAGAATCTATTACTGAGAAAATATGGGAGTTTCTAGATGAAAGTCTTCAAAATTTGACTCTGGAGTTTATGTCAAAATATTATATAGCAATGTGATTTTAGTTGTGAGATATTGGAGATTTTTAGGCAACAGGCAACAGGCAACAGGCAACAAAGAATAAGAAAAAAACAAATATATATGAGTAAGATAACTGCTATATTCTATACTTTAAAGGAACATCTCAATTCTCACATCTGATTCCTGATTGCTATATGAGTTCTAGTTTAAATTGATATATATCTTCAACCTTCAATTATTAAAAACAACCCACCAATTAGAGCTGACAAATCAGAATATTTTTAAACCTTACCGAGATAATTAGGGTTTGCTGAAAAAGTATTTTTCAGGAGTAGGGAAGTAGGGAGTAGGGAGTAGACGGAAAGAATTAATTATATCAAATCCGTTTTATTAGACATAAAAAAATTCTTCAATTGTCATAACTACGCTCATCTTTGTAATTCTCTCTCCTCCTGACTCCTGACTTCTGACTTCCCACAACAGTTATTTATAGAACCCCTAACCGTATCTTCATATAAATATCAAGTTTTTTTGACTAGGAGACAGCTATACTGGAGACAGGAGACAGAAGGTAAGAGAGAAAAGGTTAAGAGGGAAGATTTGGGGAGAGATATAGCAATGAGCGCTGGCATCTTTACATATTACATAAATATTGATAATGTAACATAAAAGTAACTGTATGAGCTGTATTTTTCATAAATTAGGCGATCGCTAAAGGTTAAAGTTTTAAGGATG
>NZ_JAAHGU010000152.1:0-16827 GCF_010692685.1 Okeania sp. SIO2F5
TCCACCCTCCCACACTCCCCATCTCCCCCACCCCCCATCCCCCACCCTCCCCATCTCCCACACTCCCCATACTCCCACACTCCCCATCCCTCCACACTCCCCATCTCCCACACTCCCCACACTCCCACACTCCCCATCCCCCCACACTCCCCATCTCCCCACACTCCCCTGCCTAAAACTATACAGATGCCATCACAGGTTCCAACTTTGCTATCAACTTCAAAGCAAACTCTTCTTCAAACGCCTCCTTCTTATAATCTAAATTCCACAACTCCAAAGCACAGTCATCCTCAGGGTTAGCTGGTCGTAACCACATATAAAATTCTTGTTTATCTTGATTTAATTCACATTTCACATCAGCGATCGCTCCCTTTTGTCGTCGGTCTAAAGCGATGGCCAACCGCAACAACGCACTCAACTGAGATACCATCTGTTGATATTTTTTGGGTAAATTTTGATAATTTTCGTGCTTTTTCTTTGGTAAACTCTTACGGTGATAACGAGCCATATTAGCAATTGCTTCAATCTCAATCTCGCTATAACCCAATAATTCACCATTCCTAATCAAATAATAAGAATGTTTATGGTGGGATGAATGACTCACATATATACCACAGTTATGCAAAATTCCGGCTGCCCATAATAACTCCCGTTCATCACTCCCCCACTCATGCAGCACACCTTGAGTTTGGTCAAATAAATGTAACCCCCAAGAAGCAACTCGCTCGCTATATTCCAAATTGACTTGATATTTTTGAGCAATTTTTAGAGTATTACGCTGACGAATGGAACTTTGAAAACGGAGGCGATCGTATATCAAACTATGATTCAACATCCAGTCAACTATTACTCCCTCCCGCAAACTACGTTCGCAAACAGTTATTGACTCCATTCCCAATAAACTCATTGCCTCTTGTAATACTAAAGCACCTGCCAAAATGATTTCTGATCGCTTCTGTGACATTCCCGGTAACTCTTGCCGTTCCGAGACTGACAGCTTTTTCAACTTATTAACTAACCCTTGCAACTCAGCTAAACTAAACTGATAACCTGCAAGGGAAGTTGGTGCATTCCCGAATTTTTCATAAGCATGAATATTCGCCAACGCTTCAATGGTGCCAGAAGTACCCACTAACTGTGGTTTTTCACCTTCCTGAATATTAGCTAATAACTCCTCTGTCGGACGTTCCAATAAACCCCTAACGTAAGCTCGCAGATAGGCAAATTCTATTTTGTTAATGGGGTCAGTAGTAACAAATTCTTTGGTCAAACGTACTGCACCCACCTTTGTACTGCTCAGAGTCCGGGGTGCATTACCGTCACCTAATATTAACTCTGTGGAACCCCCACCAATATCAATAATGACATGGGGTTTGTTGTTAAATTCCATTGCTGACAGCACTCCTAGATAAATTCGGCGCGCTTCTTCTTGACCAGAAATTAAGTTAACGTATAAGTCTAACTCATCAGCAATTTTATTCAGAAATGTTGTACCATTGGGTGCTTCTCGTACAGCACTGGTAGCAACAGCAATAATTTGCTCCGCATTAGCACTTTTAGCAATTTTTTGGAAGCGGTCTAAGGTGGCGATCGCTCTATCCATGACTTCTACTTTCAAATTACCATTCGCTTCACAGTCTCCGAGTCTTACCGTTTCTTTGTCTCGGTCAATAATTGTAAAAGCAGGTAAAGTGGGGTCTATTTTCACTACTACTAAATGTAGAGAGTTAGTACCCATATCTATTGCTGCCAATATCTGTTCTCGGTTGTCAGATATCAAGGGTATTTTTACTAAAGGAACAGATGTAACCATATTTTATAAATGTGTTTAAATTTACAAGTTGCATAAATTTTAAATTAAATAATGTCATCTTTTTGATTATGATTTAAAATTAGTAATATGGCCTTTAACCCTTGACAAAATACCTTGATTTAAGGTAATAAAGGAAATAAAAAAATAAACTTCAGTATTTCAAGTTTATGGCTGAAGCTAGAGGTACTGATAACTGATAACTGATAACTGATAACTGAAATGACCCAATCTCATGCTCCTCAATCAGAATCAACCTTGATGAAAGTAATCAGGCTTCTGAGATGGGATAAACCAACCGGACGCTTCATTTTAATGATTCCTGCCCTATGGGCTATATTTTTGGCTACTCATGCAATGCCACCCTTACCATTAGTCGGAGTAATTATTGTCGGGACTCTGGCCACCAGTGCAGCGGGTTGTGTAATTAACGATTTGTGGGACCGGGATATTGACCCAGAAGTGGAGAGAACTCGCGATCGCCCCTTGGCCTCCCGTGCTTTGACTATTAAAACAGGTATTGTTATTGCCATTATTGCTTTTGCCTGTGCTGGAGTCATAGCACTTTATCTCAACCGACTCAGTTTTTGGCTATCTGTAGCAGCAATTCCGGTAATTATTTGTTATCCCCTGGCCAAGCGATTTTTTCCAGTGCCTCAGTTAGTATTATCTATTGCTTGGGGTTTTGCGGTATTAATTAGTTGGAGTGCTGCAGTAGCTGAGTTGGACACTGCTACCTGGATATTGTGGGGCGCTACTATTGTTTGGACTTTAGGTTTTGATACGGTTTATGCCATGAGCGATCGGGAGGATGACCGACTTTTAGGGGTTAATTCGAGCGCTCTATTTTTTGGTGAATATGCAGCTAATGCTGTAGCTATATTTTTCTTTTTGACTGCCGTTTTATTGGGAGTATTAGGAGTAGAAATGGAGCTACATTTTGGCTTTTGGATAGCTCTTGGTATTGCTACAGTTTTCTGGTCTATTCAATATGGAAAATTACGGCAAGAAGAAATTTTAAAACCCTACGGTCAGATATTTAGACAAAATGTTTGGATTGGTTTTATATTATTGGCTGGTATGATTACGGGTTTAATATTTTAAAGGTATCCCCCCTTGCCCCCCTTTGAAAGGGGGGAGGAAGAAGAAACAAGGCATCCCCCCTTGCCCCCTTCAAACCAAAAGCGAAGCATCTTCTGGCTTCCCCCATTCAACAAAAAGCGCAGCAACATCTGGCCTCCCCCTTTCCAAGGGGGACCGGAGGGGGATAAAAAAGGGAGAAGTAAGAAGGAAGTTGAGATTTTATATTAGTATCTATCAAATTAAATCTTTAATAAACAAACTCATGCCCTCAACCGGAGTTTGATGAAGGCGATCGCTATTCACACCATAACAATTGGTCAAAAATTCGTTTTTGTCCTCTTTCTAGAATGCCAATTTCTGTATCTTTGACTTAGTTTTGTGGTAAATTCAGAAACTCCTCCATAATTTGGAAGAAATCTAAACCCCCTTTCTCCTTTATTTGGTAAAGATCGCCCATGATTTCAATAACCTTCTGATTCTGATTGATCATACCTTGTGACTTATTCAAGTCTAACTCAAGTGAAGGAATAATTGATTCTTCAAAAAGTAGTTTGACATCCTCATAATCATCTGTGCTCATCTCATCTATCAACTCCAATAACACATTTACTATCTCGTTTTTAGCCTGCGTTGAACCAGTCCCAGGATAATTTTGTGTCTTCAAATTTTCTACTTGAGTCCGCATTTTTGAGATAGTATTAATGCTAGTATTATCCAATATCTTTCGTAAATCTTTAGGTAAAAAGCCAATCGCTACATTTTCCCCGCCGCTTTCTGGGAACAAATTTTTTTGGTTATTTTGAAGATATGTGGAAACAGCTCTTAACTTATCAGCCAAGGTTTTTCCTCTATATATTATTCCTTTATTGTTAATAAATGTAGTTACTTCACTGTCTATATCATCGAGGTTATCGTTAATGTATGCCGTAAAAGCATCAAGAAGTAAATGAGAAGGAATGATGTGCCGTCGATGGTCTCCTATCTTGACTGGTATGTCAGTGCGTGTTTTCTGAGTAAATGCTGCCCGACCTTCATAATACCATATTCCTCTACTGTCTTTTTTGAATGCAAATTGTTTCTGACGAGGGATGTTACGTCCCTTTTTCTTCCACAAAGCTTTCCGAGCTTTTTTAACTACAACTTTTTTAGTTGTATGAACTAGCTGGTTTTTAGGGGTTGCTCTTCTTCTAGCTTTTTGTTGATTAGCAAAATTCTTAGCCTTAGATCTGCTTGGTGTTGGCATAATAATTAGTTATTCAAATTCATTAACACTTTATCGGCATTCCTGGTATAGTAATGGATAAGTTTTGTAGGAACCTTCCATAGAAAGTTCCTACATTCTTTTTTCGAGATGTCTATAGATTTTCCAGCAAAGATTTTAGCTCTGTAAGTTTACCTCGAATATCTGCCAGTTCACCTTGTATACTTTGATTTTTCCCTTCTAGGGAGTCAAAATAATTAACAACTTCTGCGGTTATTTGATCGGGATCTTGTTGCTTGCGAATATCCCGACCAAAGCCCATCAACGCTGGACGTTCTACATAAGTAACTCGGTGTAGCACTCGCCAAGTTTTATTGGCTTTCCCCCTCGCTTGACGCAATGCACGGGCTTCTTCATCATTACTAGCGAGCCATTCGGGATCAACTACATAGTCGAAGAAATCATTGAAGTTTTTGGTACTACCTTCGAGGTAAAAACTCATAAACCGATAGCGGTCTACCTTTTCCCCAGGTCGAATAGGGTAGTCATCGGCATCGGTAACTCCAATACTTTCTACACCACTCAAATCTACATATAACTGAAAACCTTGGCTACGACTTTCAGTCTTAGTCATAGTTTGAGTCATCTTGACAGTAGCTTGAGCAGTTAATTCAACTGCTGCACCAAAAAATCCAAAGTTGCCCTCTAAACCCAAACCGGCATAGAGATCAAATGAACCACCAATAGTATGTTCGGCAGTATTAGCAAAGCTCTGTGCCTCTGTCCGCAACCCGCCATCAGCATCCCAAACGTAGTTGTTGACTATATTACGCTTTCCAGCCCGAATTTGGATACTTTCCATTTTCCGTTGCCAACCAGCAAAACTATCTGTGGCATGAACTCTCGAATCTTGATCTTGAATTCTGGAGCTAATTTCTGCCTGTTTCTGTTTAGCAGCATCTGACTGCTCCAAAGCACCAGACCTTGCTTCCTCTTCCCGCTGTTTTTGTTCTGCTGCTTCTTGCTCTTTTCTCTCCTCCTCAGTCATATCCTCATCAGGTTTATCCTCTTCCCGCTCCAGAGATATTTCTGATGGCGCTTCTCCTTTGCTTGCTTCTCGTTCCAAGGATGCTTCATCCACAAGCAGTGCGTTAAATTGAGCAAAATATGACTCTCGCCGTTTATCTTCATTCTCAATCTTTTGTTTGAGGTCGTAAGCTTCCTGAAGACGATAGTAACTAGCGGGATATAGAGAACCATATTGAGCCCGCATTTCTGGGACATGGCGGAAGAAGCGATCGCTACTAGCGCTAGAACCTGTCATCCCATCCAAGCTACCGTTCATAGTATAAGTTGGATTAATCAAGAAGGTAATGGTATTAATATCTGGTGGAATACCATCTACAGGTTGCACTTGATAACCAATCATTTTTTTCGTGCGTTTGAGGCGAGTAATAAATACATCCGCCAAACTTGAAACCACCAAAGCATAACCGACATTTTTGGGTATAAAACGCTGACCCAAATGGGGAAATTGAATACCTGTTTCATAGCTGCCCCGCAGTTCTAAGCGATCGGTCATGGTTATGGATGAACTAGAGCTAACGCTGGTTTGATTTAAGAAATTATAGCTGAGGTCAAGATTACCTTTGAAACCTGCTCGTATATCTGATGCTTTTGTCATTACCCCAAAACCAGCGTATGAGACATTGCTGGCTCCCATAAACAGATTAACTGATGCCCCTAAACCTACTTCTTGGTAACGGTTCCAACTAAATGCTACATCTTCGGACATACCTACTTCTACAGAGGTTGCATTGTTGTAGTCTATCTTGACACTCAGGTTTTCGCTCGGTACTGGTGGCGCTCCTTCGATATACCCTAAGAGGGTAGGCGCAAACTGAGCATTACCTATCCACTTCAGTTCTAATTCTTCAATCCGCTTATCTGGCAATAACTCTGCACCATTGAGTGCGGGACTGGCTAGGAAACGTCTCATGGTGGCATATTTTTTATTGGTAATTTTTTCAACCCCAATAGTGCTGTATTCGGCACTGACTACAGCATTGCTACCAATGGGCAAGGTATTATCACCTTTAATCATTGCTCCATTGACAGTACCATGATGCTCGTTACCGCTAAGGTCGAGAACTTTTTTTGTTGAGTCGTCTGGTATAACTTCATTGAGTGGGAAATAGGCAAGTAAGCCTGACTCTTGACCTGTCAGACGTTGACGCATATCAGCTTTGATTTCTTCCGCACTGCGAGCTTTATTCCAGACCCGAACTTCGGCCATTTGACCGTGGAATGGGTCTAATGTTCCTCCAGACCAAACACCTGCACCAATTTGAAATGAGTCTGTAGAGCTACCATAGTTGTTGACCGTTCCATGGGGGGTGCTAGTTTTTTCAACTCCATCAATATAGAGCGATAATTTACTGCCATTACCCACCAAGGCAATATGATGCCATTCATTGACAGGATATGAATAATCTGTTTGTACCAAACTATTGATAGCAACCCATCCTATCAATTTTTTCTCGCTGTTAAATCCAAATTCTATGGCATCATTTTGACCGAAAAGACTAGCATTGGGCAAGGAAGCAGGTTTTATCCACCCCTCAATGGTGAAAGATGATAAGTTGTTTAATAGACTTGAGTTAGGACTGATATAATCACCTTCGCCATTAAACTCCATCACTTGATGACCTAAGTTACCAATGGGAGCAGTACAACCCCACCAAGTACCACCAAATACTGTTCCATTGTTACCGCTACCAGTCAAGTCTCTGACTTCAGTACCTGTAGCTTCATTCAGAGGATAGTAAGCGACTAATCCTGGCTCATTACCAGTGAGTCTAGTTTTACTATTAATCGCAATTTCTGCATCACTCAGAGCAATGTTCCAAATACGGTATTCAGAAATTTTACCGAATTGTTGAGAACCTGATATGCTATTACCGATAGTTGAGAAATAACCAGTAATTTTGAAGCTTTCTTGCTCTAGTTGTTTCCTCGTGTCTTCATCAGTCTCTGCCTCCAGAATTGCTTGTTGGACATCAGCAACTTCTTTACCATTAATATAGAACTTTGTTGTTGATTCTTTACCTACAGCAGTTAGGTGATGCCAACCTACAGACAATTCTTCTAGATTATAGCCACTGTCGTAAAATTGATTTCGGAGAAAAATACCTAATTTTGCATTATTATTCTCTGTAAAAACATCAATACGCTCTCCATCAATTGTAGTAATTAAGGTCTGACTTGATGCTACTACCCTCACGCAGATATTCAAGAAGGCATTCATAATACTCTGAGTTTGAGTATCATCAATTTTTTCCGTAGTACCTCCTGCATAGAGCAGGTAGTATATACGCTTAGTACCTGAAATATTTGATATCAGATGTTGATCGTGATCAGTGTTTGTAGAAAATTGGTGAGTAGCAGAGCCATTATTTTCTAAAATCACAAGATGGTTAACGGATGGATCGGTAGTACCATAAACACGCTTGACAAACCCAGAGAAAGTCACACCCCCTACTTCAGTATTTAAGACTATACCATCAACTGAACCATGAGAGTCTGCACCAAGATTTCCTGTAATCTCAAAACTATTTACTCCATCAACATCGGCAATAAATACAAAAAGTCCTGGATATTTACGGGTGAAGTATCGACCATTTCCTCCGACATATTGACTACCAGCAATAGTATTATTGGAATATGGAATTGAACCCCCTAAATTAGTCCTAAGGAGATTGCCACCATCATACATATCTCTGCCACCATCTGAAATTGCAGTTCCACTCACACCATCACTGAACTCATAGCGGTTGGGAATCAAATTGGTAATAGATTGATAATCCTGATTGAGTTGTTCCAGTACTTCTTCTAGACTAAAATCTTTTTGAGCCTTCGGTAGTGGATAGGAAAACCAAGTCTCAATTGTCCATTCATTTGGTAGAGAAATTGGCTTGAGCAGCTCAATTTTAGAGTTAGTATTAGACAGTTTCAGAGCAACAGGAAGTTCATCAGCAACCCACTGTTCAAAAGTGGTATTTTGACTGTCAGAGGTAGCGTCATAATTTGTCAACCGCATTCGTCCTTGATGATCGAAATAGCTAAGTTGCACATTACCTTCACAAGTTTCAATAGCTGTTACCCGACTGGCAGCAGATGCAAATCCTAGGAATGCCCCTTTAGTAACTAACTCCTTGTTATCTTTAGCCACTTCGGGCATAGTTTGTGGCGTTACCTGAATACTTACTATGTCATTGAGTAAGTTATTGTTTAATGTATTCAATAAACTCTGAACAGTAGTAAGTTCAGTAATGACTTCCTGTAAACGAGCCTCTAATTCAGCTTTTGTAGTATTTTTCTCCCCACTGGTTAATTGCAAGAGCGCCAGTTCATTTTGAAGATTCACCAAGTGTTGTTTGGCTTGATTCCATTCTCTTTCTTTTCTCTGATAAGCTGAACGAGCATTAGAAATATTGTTGGTAGCTTCCTCTCCTATTTTGATAATTTTCCACTGTTGGTTAGATTTTTGATGTTCTGGCCAAATACAAACGTCATACTCACCCCCACCACGATCTAATACTCCTCCGCTTGCCCGTTGACGAATCAAATAATAACCATTTGATAAGGATTCTGGTTTCCATTCATATTTGCTACCATCACCTGTTCCGCCATATACTAATTCTTTGTAGTTCCCATACAAAGCTCTGTTTTCATAAAGTGAGACAATCCGATAATACCCGTTACTGGTTGCTACAAACTTAAACTTGTTATTGCTGTAATAAGGGTTACCATTAGCTCCGATCTCAGCATGAAGAAGTCCTTTCGATCCGGTATAAATACGAGCTATCCAATTTTCATTCTCTCGACAAACCAGTTTACACCAGTAGTTTAATTTATTATTCTTCTCGTCTTGATAAGTATTAGCAAGTTGATTTTTTTGAGCTTCAAGATTGCTAATAGTTATCTGTTGCTGATCAATTTCACTCTGTTTAGCATTTATAGCTGCTTGTCTTTCCACATCTCCTAGATTCAAATTAGCAATTTTTTGTTCTAGTTCCCGTTTTTCTTTGAGAAGTAATGTTTCCTCATGTTCTTTTTGTTCAAATTCTTGCAACTGGGATGGTAATGCTGCCTGACTATCTGCCAAGGTTGTCAGATTAACACTATCAGTAGACTTAATCTCAGTAATGCTATCGGAAACTAACTGAATGCGATGCTTGCGAATTTCTAAAGTTGACCAACTACCTTGAAGATCAGCAATTTCAAAAGCACGCATCATTGCTACCGTATAAGGTACAGTAACGCGACAAGTTGCTTGATACCAGTTATTGCCTAATGGCACAAAGTCGCTGTCAATTCCAGAAAACGTCTTCTTTTCCTCAGCACTGCGACTTGTTTTACCCCAATAGGAGAAACTGAACAATTTATTCCCATTAACATTATTGGGGTTGACATGAGGAGCGGTCTTAAATTCAAAAGTTTCTACATAGGTTGCCCCACCAGTAACTGCCACCAAATCATCATTGCTGTACTTAACTACTTGGGTAGTATTATCTCCTAAAGTGCGACTCAGAGTAATCGCACTCACAAAAGCATCCCCATGTACGACCCCATCATTTCCGTAGGCAGAAAAATCAACTACTTTTCTGTCTTTAGTAATCGCCCCTAAGCGCCAATAACCTACTAAATCTACTTCTCGTCCAGTTAGCTGTAGGTACATACTGTCTTTAATTTCCTGAGCAGTACGAACTTTATCCCAAATTTGCACATCAGCAATTTTGCCAACAAACGACTTGCCAATCTCAAATTCTGGTTGCCAGTTTTCTGGTGTATTGGGTAATGCTGCAAATTCTCCAGGAGTTCCTAACTGCTGACCATTTTTACAAAGAGTTAAGGTTGTACTGTTACTTGCACCATCAGAAGCAATCACGCCAGCATAATGCACCCATTGATTTGTGGGGAGCGTTGCTGTATCAGTGACTTGTTTATTACTATTACCTATTCTAGCTTTCAGAGTCACAGTACCATTATTAATCAATAGTTGGAAGCATTGTTCTTTTTCCCAAACAATAATTTGTTCTCCACTACCAGTCTGTGATACATAAACCCAAGCTGAAATCGTATAACCGAAAGCAAATTCTGTAGATGGAGGCGTTAACTCAATAGCAGGAATAGCAATTTTCTGATCCCCACCATTAAACATCACACCCCGACGCTTTCTGGATTTCAATTTCAGATTTACTGCTTCCCCTGATTGCCAACTAATACCGTTAACAACAAAATTTTCCTCGTCAAGCTTCTGAATAGCTAAAGTTCTATTATAGTCACTGGTATTAATAATTTGAACTTCATCCCCATCTTCCAGACCATGATTAAAAGCTGTTATTCTCAGTCTTTGATTTTCTACCCTTTCAAAAGCAGTGATGGCACCATCAAAAATTAAACCTGTTTCTGCTTCTGGCACTACTTCCCAACGACCAATGTCTCCATCAACATAGCTAGTCTCAATTTCAAATGTATCTTCGTCAATGGCAGTAGCTACATAATGGCCATCATAACTTTGAGTATCCGTGATTTCAATAATGTCACCAGTGATTAAATCCGCTGCTTCAGGAGAGGTAATCTGAACTGTATCTTCATCTCCTCTATTTATTGCAGTAATTCTACCCTGGGGCGGTGGTGTGGAATCACCTATTCCCTTAATTTCATCCAGGGTATTTAACGGTAATAATAAATCGCGACTATTGCTCCTGAGAGTAGTCTGGGAATCTGGCAGTTCATCAATCTCTGCCAACGTACCATCTGCTGCTACTGCAAAACTCAAAGCTGCAATATTTCCCTGTTGTGTCGGAATTGCCAACATCACCCTGGTGGCATTTTTCAACAACTGCATTCCTTCCCTGGTTTGCTGTTCCCGTTGGATATCATATTTGGTGGCCGAAAAACCCTCAGCTACCTGAACGTTATTAATATCTAAAGTCCGATGAATAATACCAGGAATAGAACGAGGTAACAAAGCATTCTTAGCTTCTCGTTTCTGTTCTAATATTGTATAGTCCTTAATATCAAATAATCCCTCTTCAGAAGCAGCAATTGTTGTCAACTCTATCTTCTGAGTTTGAGAGTTGTAAGCAAAAATATGCCAACGGTATTTTTCATGTTCGCTGGTTGGTAACAAGACTACAGAAAACCAGCCTTTGTGAAGATTTGTAATGAGGCTCAATTCCGTAGTTGGCTCATAAAATGGCTCACCATCAGCATCTCGAAAGTCCAAAGAGTCGATATTTGCTAACCCACCATTTGCTTTTTTCCTCATGCTCTCAATGGGTTGATATTTTTTCCGAGAGCGTTTAAACCGCACATCTAACTTCCGCACTAACTGATTAGTCATGCCATCGAGGACAAAACGGTCTACTAATAAAGTATTAGGAGTAGTTTCAGTTGCATTAGCTTTCGACTGACGAAAAACATAAATGTGTTCCATCCCAGAAACTAATTGTACTGGTGCCGCCGCAGATTCATTCTGAGTTCTGTAGCGAGAACGCAGAATAAATTTATTGGGGTCATCTTGATGAGTTAATTCTGCGGTTTCTTTGTCTATTACCGACTGGTCATCCTCTGCTTCATCAGGAAATTCCAGTTCTTGCCAATCTTCCCATCCCGTGCGTTGGTCTTCGGGAGTATTGAGGTAAGAGTCTTCAAAGCCATCCTGCTTAATGGTGTAGAAAATCTTGCCGTTAGTATCGGTCGCAATAACTACTACTTTGCCTTCATGGGCAATAGTGTTAATGAATTCCAGCTTTTCTTGGAGTAATAGCATTAATCTGCAGTTCTAAGTATTAAAATTATTGGTTCGACTCATGGTTTTAGCGATCGCAATTGGTCCAAACTAAAACCCGATCAGAGCAAGAGTATAATCAAATAATTAAAAAATCAAAAATTTAATATTTTTTTAATTTTCTAGCCATCATCCCAGTCATATAATGTCCGGTTGAACAGTTATAAATAAATGATGAAGGAGTCAGGAGTCAGGAGTCAGGAGTTAGGAGGGAAGAAGAAGAAAAAGAAAGTCTTTTTTCTCACTAATTATCCGGACATGATATCATATCATGTGCGGTTGAATACTTATAAATAAATGATGAAGGAGTCAGGAGTCAGGAGTCAGGAGTCAGGAGGGAAGAAAGAAGAAGAAAAAGAAAGTCTTTTTTCTCACTAATTATCCGGACATGATATCATATCATGTGCGGTTGAATACTTGTCAAAAAAACTACTTCTCCAAAATAATGCTATACTTACTCAAAAGTTCCCTTAATTACGCAGCATAAAAACAGAAAATTATGCACGAATCAAACAACACCAAAACAGATAAATGTATCCATCAGTTATTTGAAGAGCAGGTCGATAAAGCCCCAGATGCAGATGCAGATGCATTTAAACAACAACTAGAAATAGTCGGAACCAAACAACGGCAGACATGGATTAAAGGGAAGCGAATAGAACTAGCCAACATAGAAACAGCTCTATTATCAGTCTCCGGAGTAGAACAAGCTTATGTATTAGCTCATCAAACCTTATTAGTAGCTTATGTCGTATTTGCCGGAGTCTGGAACCCGAAACAATTACACTCCCACATCCAACAGCAGTTACCCCCATACATGATCCCAAAAGCTTATGTTCCCCTGTCGAGCTTACCCTTAACTGACAAAGGAAAAGTAGACGAAGTAGCGTTGGCACGTTTTCCAGTAATTGACGATAACGTAGTACAACAATGGGAAACACAACTCAAAGCAGTGCCAGAAATAGAACAAGTAGCAGTGGTAGTGCAACAGAAAACACTAAAGTTGCCACCATTGCATATATCAGACTTGCTGCTATCAGAACAAATCACACTTCCTAATAATGCTGCAACTCCTGTAGCAGAAAAGTCAGTTCCCACAACAGAATTACAAACCCAATCAACATCAGGAAAACCAGCTATCAGTGCAGGAGAAGCAATCAAGTGGTCGCAAAATGCACCAACTACTTTAGCACAAGTATTAGAACGAGCAGCTCAAAATCAGGGGGATACAAATCTGATATATATTCAGTCAGATGGAGAAGCGATCGCTCAAACCTATAGTGAGTTGTGGGTAGAAGCTCAAAGAATATTAGGTGGGTTGAGACAGTTAGGATTGAAACCTCAAGATAAAGTAATCTTTCAGTTAGAATCAAATCAAGATTTTATCAGTGCATTTTGGGGTTGTTTGTTGGGAGGGTTTGTACCTGTACCAGTATCAGTACCCCCTAGTTATGACCAATCTCATAGTAGTCTGACAAAACTGGAAAATACTTGGCAAATGTTAGGACAACCTTTGATACTCACAGATAGGAAATTAGTATCATCTGTGCGTGGGTGGTCGCAACGTCTGAATTTAGGTAGGTCTGTGGTTGAAACTTTGGAACAGTTACGAGGTTTTGCACCAGATACAAATATTTATAAAAGTCAACCACAAGACCTAGCAGTTTTGCTGTTAACTTCTGGCAGCACTGGGATACCTAAAGCGGTAATGCAGAAAAATAGCAATTTATTGAGTATGTCTGCTGGTACAATTGCCATGAACCAATTTTCTAGTCAGGATGTCACCTTGAATTGGATGCCGATGGATCATGTTGGAGCATTGGTATTTCTGAGTATTATGGCAGTAGACTTAGGATGTCAGCAGATTCATGTACCGACAGAATTGATATTGCAAAGTCCACTCAAGTGGTTAGATTTAATTGACTGTTATCAAGCAACAATTAGTTGGGCACCAAATTTTGCATTTACTCTGATTGGCGATCGCGCAGAAGAAGTGAAAAAAAGACACTGGAATTTGTCTTCAATGAAATTTTTAGTGAATGCAGGAGAAGCAATTGTTACTAAGACTGCCAGAAACTTTCTCCAACTTTTAAATTCTTATGGTTTATCGACAACAGCTATTCATCCAGCTTTCGGAATGTGCGAGACTTGTTCGGGGATTACATGGTCTAATAGTTTTTCTCTTGAATCATCATCTGATGAAGATAAGTTTGTTGAACTTGGTCAACCAATTGCGGGTACTTGTTTGAGAATTGTTGATGGAAATCAACAAGTAGTTGGTGAAGGAGTTGTTGGGTTTTTACAGGTAAAAGGCGCATCTGTTACATCAGGTTACTATCAAAATATAACGGCAAATAAAGAAGCTTTTACAGCAGATGGTTGGTTTAACACAGGAGATTTAGGCTTTCTGAAAAACGGGTGTTTAACAATTACTGGAAGACAAAAAGATGTAATTATTATCAACGGTTTAAACTACTACAGCCATGAAATAGAATCAGCATTAGAATAATTACCAGAAATAGAAGTTTCTTACACCGCAGCTTGTGCTGTGCGAGAAGTTAATGGCAATACGGATAAATTAGCGATATTTTTTAATAGTGAAAAAACTGAAGATACAGAGTTATTAGGTTTATTAAAAACTATCAGAGAACAAGTAGTAAGCCGAATGGGAATTAATCCAGATTATTTAATTCCTCTAGACAAAGACTTAATTCCCAAAACTTCTATTGGTAAGATTCAACGAACTCAACTCAGTCAAAAATTTGCCACAGGAGAATTCAAAGAAATTTTAAAGCGGGTAGATTTAATTACCGAAAATAACAACACAATTCCTGATTGGTTTTATCAAAAAATATGGGGACGAAAACAAGAAAATTATCAACCACAAAAATTAGCAAAAATCGGAGTAATTTTAGTATTTTTAGATGAATTAGGATTAGGTCAACAGTTTTGCCAAAAGTTAGAAAAAAATCCTCAATCTTATGTGCAGATAGAATTAGGAGAAACCTTCAAAAAAGTCAAAGAAAATCGCTATATAATTGCTCCAGATATTCTAGAAAATTATCAAAAATTGTACGAATCTTTAGCAGCAGATAATCTCCAAATTGGAGCAATTATTCACCTATGGCATTATAATGAATATACTGGAGTAATTTCTGATACAGAAACTCTAGAAACAGCACAAATAACTGGCATCTATAGCCTTTTATTTATCCTGCAAACTTTTGGTAATCAGAAGGAAAATTATCCAGTACGACTGCTTTATGTTGCCAATAATAGCCAGTCTCTTAATCCTCAAGAAACCATTGCATATCAAAAAGCAACAGTACCAGGTTTGTTGAAGACTATTCCTCAGGAAGTATCTAACTGGCATTGTCAGCATCTAGACTTACCACAAAACTCATTAGAAGTCAATAGCGATCGCATCCTTCAGGAATTAACTATTGATGCTAAAGATTCAGAAGTTGCTTATCGAGATGGAGAGCGTTGGGTATCAGCTTTGGAGAAAATCGACCTACCTTCAAAACCTAAACAACCGTTACCATTCAAAACAGGAGGAACTTACCTTATTAGTGTGGGTTTAGGAGGAATTGGTGTTGAAATTGCTAAGTATCTCCTGGAACATTATCAGGCAAAACTGTTGTTATTAGGGCGAACTCCTTTACCAGATAGTAACAGTTGGAAAATTTATTTACAGCAAGGGGGTAAACTAGCAGAGAAAATTCAAGCTTACCAACAATTACAAAAATTAGATGGTGAGGTGATTTACCAAGGGATAGATATTGGTAATCTCAAAGGAGTGCAAGAGGTAGTACAGCAAACCTTGTCTGAATGGAACGCTCAACAACTGGATGGGGTGATTAATCTAGCAGGGTTAATGCAAGAGCGTTTGCTGAGGTCGGAAACACCAGAAAGTTTAGCTGAGGTGTTACGTCCTAAACTCATAGGAACTTTGGTATTACATCAATTGGTAGAAAAGCAACCACAGAGTTTGTTTATCAATTTTTCCTCTATTAATGGTTTCTTTGGCGGCACAATGGTGGGAGCTTATGCAGCAGCTAATAGTTTCTTGGATGCTTTCTCTGACTATCAACGCGATCGGGGTAAGTTACAGAGCTATTGTTTAGCTTGGAGTATGTGGGATGAAATGGGGATAAGTCGTGGTTATCAGATGAAGGAGTTAACTCAAGCTAAGGGATATTTAGCTGTGGGATTATCTCAAGGTATGTCTTCACTGTTAGCTGGTTTATGCTACGACCAACCATACTTAATGGTGGGTTTGGATGGTGGTAATTTTAATATCAGAAAGTTGACTTATACTTCCGATAGTCTGCAACAATTAACAGCTTACTTTACTACTAACGGTAAAGGTAAACCCAATGTGAGTGTTGTGGAACGTCAGGTACAGGATGCGGTGGGTAAACCTAGTAGTTGCGCTGTAGTGGAGTTGGCAGAAATACCTTTGACTGAGGATGGGGATATTGATATTGGTTTACTTTCTCAGAGTAATTTGGGTCGCTCTACTCAAGAAAGGATTAAGCCAAGAAATGACATAGAACGTCAAATTGCTCAAATTTGGCAGGAGGTGTTAGGGGTGTCCCAGGTAGGAGTTTATAATAATTTCTTTGAGTTAGGAGGTAATTCTCTATTGGCAACTCAGGTTATTTCTCGCTTGCGACAGACTTTTGAGATGGAACTCAATTTATAGCAATGAGCGCTGGCATCTTTACATGTTACATAGATATTTGCAATGTAATATAAAAGTAACTGTATGAGCTGTATTTTTCATAAATTAGGCGATCGCTAAACCTTAAAGTTTTAAGGATGTCTGTAATGGTATTGATAATTTACAGTTTATAGCTTGAAATTGTTTAC
>NZ_JAAHGU010000153.1:0-16709 GCF_010692685.1 Okeania sp. SIO2F5
AGTCTTTCGGTGCCAACAACTAATGAAACAGCATGATTTAATACAAGGACTAACTTGCTTCCATTGGTGGCCTCAAACTAGGGCTGTTCAATTATAAGCGATCGCTTGAACATAAAGGTAGTTGGCGATCGCCATCTTTTTGGCCATAAAGTTTGAATACATCTACTGTAATAATTCTGGTTTTATTATAAGTTATCATCCGAACATGATATAAATGGTAAACCAGATATCAAACATGAGAGTATATGACTCGTAAAGCCTATTCCACAGACCTAAGCGATTCCCTCCGGGACGCTGCGCGAACGCTGCTTGGGAAATCATAGCTCCCATGCTACCTGTGGCCAAATCTGAAACATCCAGAGGAAGGAAACAAACAGTGGACTTACCAGAAGTTGTTAATAGTATTCTCTACTGGAGTCGTAGTGGTTGTGCCTGGGAACTGTTACCCCATGACTTCCCACCAGCCAAGACTGTGTATGGGTATTTCCGAAAATGGCAAAAACAAGGAGTCTGGCAACGGATTCACGATAGCCTACGGGCTAATGTCCGTCAACAAGAGGGACGAAACCCCGAACCCACAGGAGCTATAATTGATAGCCAATCAGTGAAAACAACGGAGATAGGAGGAGCAGAGCGAGGCTTTGATGGAGGCCAAAAAGTCAAAGGCCGGAAACGGCACATCGAGCGTGGAGACATTAGGGCTAGTGTTAGTAGTGTTGGTTCATGCTGCCAATATATCAGATGTCACAGCTGGAAGGATGTTGCTGGCAGAATCAAGCCTGTCAGTTCCAACTCTACAAAAGGTTTGGGCCGATAGAGGTGATCGAGGACAGTGATTGCAGCAAGTCGCGGGTGGATGCGAGCTTTACCTGGAGGTGGTTGAACGTTCTCAAAAAAGTTTTGAGGTTGAACCTCGACGTTGGGTAGTTGAGAGAACTTGAGGCTGGCCCTTGACGACAAAGACGACTAAGTAAAGATTACGAGGGTTTACCGGAAGTGAGTGAAGCTGTCGTTCACATTGCCATGATGTCACTGATGTTAAATCGTCTTGTGGCTTAAGGTTTTATTTACAGATACCCTCTAATAGTCTTTTATTAAAGTTGAAAAATCTTTTCTCTAAAAGAGTCTGAAATTTTTAGTTCAATGATACCAGTTCTCCAAAAAAGGAGAAAGGTTTTTAGATTATATCCTAACAAAGTGAAACCTACCCATTTCACCTCAAACTTTATAGAAACATTTAGGATTATCCCAAACGATTTTTTTAACTATCTCCTGAGATAAATTTTTCTCAAGCTCTACAATGTTTTTCACAATATCTGGGTGATGATCCATGTGTGGATAATCTGAGCCAAATATTAAATTTTCAGAGCCAATGTAATCAATAATTTGAGTTAGATAAGGTTCAGATGGCTCAACGGCAATATAACATTGACGGCGAAAATACTCTGAAGGCAGCAACTTTACCATATCTTTGACTTCCCAATGTAAATTTCTATACTCTTCGTCCAACCGCCATAACCAATAGGGCAACCAACCACAACCAGATTCTAAAAATCCTACCCTCAGCTTCGGATGACGCTCTAATACTCCTCCTTCTATTAAGGCCAATAATGCCATCATCTGTTCCATGGGGTGAGAACAAGCATGGAGGGCAAAACGACTATTGAATCTATCTGCTCCTGTGGTGGGTAAGCGACCGTGGGTTGCCTCGTGAATGCCTACAGCTATATCTAATTCTTCGCAAGCAGCCCAAAAGGGTTCGTATTCCGCATCGCTCAAAATTCTGCCTTTGACAGGGTTAGGGCGTAAAAAAACTGCTTTCCAGCCAAAGTTTACAATTCGATGTAGCTCTTTGACCATCTCCTGGGGGTCATGGAGATTCATTGCTCCTACTCCTTTTAACCGACTGGGGTCATAGCTACAAAATTCTTCATACAGCCATGTATTGTAGGCATGGGTAAAAGCTCCGATGACTTCTGGGGGGAAAGTATCGATGGCAAATAACCACAGTCCGGAAGTGGGATAAATAAAGGCTATATCTATTCCCATCAATACCATTGCTTGGACGTGGGATTCCACGTCGTAGTGGTTTAAATAAGCATGGGGGTGAGCCTCCATCATCTGCCTATTTCCCTCTTGTTCTACTTGTTGGGAGATTTTTTCGGTGATGGGTTGTCCTTTGATTTTCATGTCGGTTGAGGGGGCAAAGTCTTGAAATTGAGGTTCGAGGTATTTGGCCCACATCTGGGAAGGTTCGATAGCGTGGGAGTCTGCATCTATAATTTTGTAACTGTTCAGCATTTTTATTTTTCTGTGTAGTAGACTGTTTCATCTAAATAAAATAGTGTAATAGTAGAGGCGGGTTCTGCATTAAATTAGTCTTACTCAACATTAAATTTAGATAAACCTGCCCCATGCCCCACTTCAGTAGATCCAGTAGTGTCGCGTCAAGCTTAAAATGGTGTATTAGCTTCATAGGCAAGAAGTTATCATCACAGACCATCAGGCGATCGCTAAAAATTGACATGGAGAAACAGGTGTTAAGAGTCTTAGTATGCCACAGTTTCAACAACAGGATAAAGATGCTTCAATGACAAAATAGCAAAATAATAGTATATTTTAAGATTTGGCGTTGCTGATTTGAGGTATGATCTCATTCAGGATAAGAGAGCGAGCAAAAAACTTTCTCCTTCTACTCAGGGTTTCTTATTCTTTCTTCCCTCCTGACTCCTGAGGACTGACTCCTAAGTAATTAGGATTAATATCATATCATAAATTGAAAATTGTTTAATTCGAGTATTTGCTTTAGATGAATGTGATGTTTGTGCTGAAGATATTTGTGGTTATGGATGGGGCGATCGCCTGGAAAGACGAGAGGTAGAGGTAGACAACTATCGTGATTCCCAGACATACTATGGAGCTTTAGATTGCCAAAGTGAAGAAGTAATACTTAGTGCCTATCAAACAGCTAACACGGAAGCCACAATTGATTTTGTCAAGCATTTACGTATTCAAAGTGAGGAAGCGAAAATTGTTCTGATTTGGGATGGATCCAGTTACCATCGTTCCCAAGAGTTTCGTAAGTTTCTTGCCACAATCAATACTCAGACAAATATTACAGTTCATTGTTTGCGTTTTGGACCATATGCACCATCAGAAAATCCCATAGAGAATATTTGGGGACAAGCCAAAAAACTGCTTCGACAATTACACCAACGATGTCGCTCCTTTGCCATCACAAAAAAAATCTTTGAACTATTTATTAGAGTTGTCGCTAAATAGAGGGAAAAAATCGCTCCAACCTAGACAGAGCAATAATTTCAAGGCCTTTTTAGCCACCAATAGCTACAATCCTTATATAACAAGGTTTTTGGGGGTTTTTGAAGTTATAAAGCGACAAGTCTATTAAGTATAGGTTATTTAGTGTGCCCAATTTGAGTAAATATCAAGCTTTCTCTAGTATCATTTAGGATTTCTATACTAACCTGTGGAGTAAAACTATGTATCATCAGAAATGGAAAAAAATAATTATTTTTTGTTTATTATTTATCTTGATTTTTTTTAGTACCATTATCTTAAAAATTCTCCTGGTAAAACAATCAGCGATCGCTGTAAAAGAAGATGACTGGGATAGATTTTTAGAAGAGAAAGACTTTATTGAAGCAGTAAATCAAGTTGAGTAGCATTGGGAAAGAGACTATGAAAATTACTTTGATGAAAATCTAGCTGACTTTTCAGTAACGGCTGAAGGTATCGCTGAAACTCTTTCAAATATATCTCAACAAACTGGTACAAAACCTGCTGTTATAGCAATGTGCGCTGGCATATTTACACATTATTTTTTGTACACCTGTTCGCTTAATGCACTTTGAGCTGGACATTGTAAATACCTGAGCGCACATTGCTATATTTGGATTTGGTCACGAGCAGAGCAAATGCAGCTAATATTAATAACCCTAGGCAAAAAACCAGAATTTTATAGTGTTACTGATGCAGATAAGGCACAGTTAATTAATACAGTTATAAGCCTAAATAATGTGAAGGCAAACTATCTCAACTACAATATCGGAACCGTAATAAAACAATTGGTTCAGCTAACTGGAAAAAGGCACAACTGAAGATAGCTAGACTGCATAGAAAATTAGCAAACATCCGTCTTGACTCACTTCATAAATTGACAACATACTTAGCCAAGAACCACGGTACTGTTGTCATTGAAAATTTGAATGTTAGCGGTATGCTAGCCAACCATAAGCTGGCGAAATCAGTTAGCAGATAGTGATTTTATGAGTTCAGGCGACAGCTTGAATATAAAACTCAGTGGTACGGCTCTGAGCTAGTAGTTGTTGATAGATTTTTCCCATCATCAAAAACTTGCAGTAGGTGCGGTCATGTTCAGGATATGCCACTAAGCCTGAGAACTTATAACTGTCCTGACTGTGGCTTGTAAATAGATAGAGATTTAAACGCCAGTATAAATTTGAGAGATGCGGTCGGGCAAGACCCGTGAATGCTTGTGGATGAGTAACCGCCGACGGCCTCAGTTGTTTGCATAGCATTCCGTAGGAAAGCAGGAAGTAAACAGTAAAATGTCGCATTATGACATTTTATATCGTTTTTATGAAGCAGTTACAACCACCCCTAGAATTGTCAGAGTTTGGTAATGAAATTTTTTCCCATCCTTATTATTGGTCAGCTTTTACATTAATTGGTAATCCTTGGTAAGTTTTTTGGGCGTTGATAATTTAGACCCTAGATCGATTATCTTCTCCACCTTTCTGTATGTAATAATTATAATGTAACTCTAATAGTAAACAAATATTCCATTGCACTAAAATTAGCAAAGTAGGAAGCAGGAAGTAGGGAATAGGGAGAGTCCAAAAATTGGATAATTTATTTTTTGCTATTCCTTAACCCTAAAAGTAAACAAATAAATTGGGAGAGACCAAAACCATCCAAACAATGACTCAAATATATCATCCTCGCCAAAAGCAACTTCAATCTCTAATAGAAAAGTTATCTATACCTCAACAAGCAGCAATAAAATGGAATTTACTAGATTTGGCTTTAACCCATTCTACAGTTTCCTCAATACATAACTATGAACAGTTAGAATTTGTAGGTGATGCAGTAGTTCGACTGGTTGCGGCAGAGTTACTATTTGAAAAGTATTCAAATTATCCAGTAGGAGAATTTGCCGCCATTCGTTCTATTTTGGTGAGCGATCGCTCTCTAGCACAAATTGCAAATAAATATGGGTGGAGTCGTTATTTACTAGTATCTAAAAGTGCAGCAGGAGATCGAGCTGGAGAAGAATCACGAATAGCAGATTCTTTTGAAGCTGTTTTAGCTGCTCTTTATTTAAGCACCAATAGCTTAGAATTAATTCGCCCCTGGTTAGACTCTCACTTTGAAATCTTGATCGCAGAAATTCGCAGTGACCCAGCTAGGCAAAATTATAAAGCAGCTCTCCAAGAATGGACTCAAGGTCATTACAAAACACTGCCAAATTATCAAGTTGAGGAAACAAATAAGATTCATGGCGATCGCGGACGTTTCTTTGCAGAAGTTTGGTTTAAAGGCAAGAAACTTGGCATGGGTAAGGGACCATCAATTAAAGCTGCGGAACAAGCTGCAGCTAAATCTGCTTTGAATCAATTGAAAGCTAAAAGTTTTGAACAGTTAGACGATCTACTTTAGTACCTGATAGATAAAGTTATTCATGGTAGTTAATACTCACCAATCTTGAAAACAAGGTGAATATTCAAGGAGTCAGAAATCAGAAGTGTGTTTGCGCAGCATTCGGATTGAAAATCAGAAGTTAAAATTAGTGGGAGAATGGCTCTTTGCGTAGCATTCCCCAATATATCAAGGAACAAGCGTATTTGACATTAAAGTCTTGCTATGTAAGCTTTTGAGCCTATTTTTTAGGTGTTTTTGACTAATACAAATTTGAAAAAAGAATGTTACGAATAATAAGTGTGATTAAAAGACAAGTACAGGAAATGTCCCTTTGACAAAGGGGTGGAACCCCGGGACGACACCAGTTGCAAGCGGTCGATCTTCGGAGCTTCCCGTAGGGTGGGATGGCGTTTTGCTCCCCAACATGTAAAGCGTTAGCGTTTGCGCAGCATGACCATAGGAAAGCTCCTCTGGAGGAGGAAAGAGGCAGCGGCTCTGTCACTCTTCGGGTCTCCTCGCCATATCCAATCCACCAACAGAGCGGTCAGAACCCGCGTCGGCGTGAGACGCAAGGGAATGCTGACCAAGAGAGGGAACGCGCACCAAAAGAAAAAGAGAATTTATGACCTAAAAATTGGTATTGAAGCCATTAATTCTGTACCTCGCCAATCCGACGGCTTCCCTACCTGAGTTCTGACTTCCTCTCCTGGGAGGGGTTAGGGGTGGGTTGACTCCGAATAAATACCCTATTGTAGCAAATATTTATCAATTTTGTATAAAGTCCCGATAAGGGAGTAGGGAAAATAGGGAGATGTGATCTGCATAGATAGGATCGGCTTTTTCATCACTAATTATCTGGATTTAATATCAATCGAGTTGCATAAGGCTAACGCACATTTAATCTAGTATAACTATCAGCCATGGCATTTTGATGAATATTTGCGATAAATCTTGATTCTGTATGTAAATTAACGCAATGCAAAATCAGACCGTAATCTCAAGTCTAAATCTTCCTCTGGATAAATCACGACTACCTCCGCTTTTTCCCGACCCAATAATACTCCAGCTAAAGCACCCAACCCAGCACCAGCTAATACTCTTTCTGTAGCAATTACTTTATCCCCAGTAATACCAGATAGTAAAGTAGCAGCAGCACCACCGACAGCGGCACCCTTCAAAATATCTCCAGCATCAGCACCCTTTGTGATTTTTTCAGTATCGGTAACTACCCTAGAAATAGCGTCAAAACGAAACCTTCTGCGACCGCGGATAATTAACTGTTCGGCCAAAAATTGAGTACCATCTGAAACAGGTTGTAGTTGACCTTCTATTAAACTGCCAAAGGGTATAATTACTCTTCCTTGAACATCTCGAATATCTTGTGCTACTGTTAGCCTTAATCTCATAGATTCATCTGGACTTAGGACTACTTTTTCTGCTTCCTCATATTCGACAGGTATAAGTGTCCCTGCAGGTATTCGTGCTACAGAAAACGGTCTTCGTTGGTTATTAGGAAGTTGTCTTTGTTGGTTCCCAAGAAACGTTCTTCGCCGATAAAATTGAGCCATAGCAGGATTTGAAATTAGAGGTGTTGCTGTGGCTAATGTCATACCTAAACTTAATAATAAAGATGTTCCGAAATGCCATTTTTTTGAATTAAACATAGATAATATTCTCCAAATAGAAAATTTTCAGCAGTGTAATAAATATCTGATGAGATATAGCAGTGCTAGCTCAGGGGTTTACCAGGGTCATTTCATTCTGGTGCAGGATGGCAGAAATAACTAACCAGTTACAAAATCCTAAAAGCCTTACCAATCAATAATTTTAACTTTTGACTTTTGACTTCCGCGTAGCGGCACTAGATTTTTGCAATGAATTTATTGATTTTCAGACAGGGAAAAATAAATTTCCTAAAGCTTGAAATAACGTTGTTTCGTCAATATATAAAATGCCACAGTTTAGAATGAAATAGCCCTGGGCGTTTACCTTTTTAGGGTAAGAGAAAATTGTTAATTTTTTTATATAACAATATTTTGAATTCCCTGTTATTTACCTACATAGCAATAGCTTTCAAGGCTAAAATTCCTGCACCATAAGCAGGTTGATGTCGAGGCCAGATAATTTTGGCAGTAGGAGCGACCGCTAAGATAGAATTTTCAAACCGACCGCGAAAATCAATCATACTGTTCCAGACACTTCCAATAGTAACTACTTCAAAAGTTTCGTGAGGCTGAAATAAGGTAGATATCACAATTTTTGTAGCTATGCTTAACTCCTCCACAGCACCTTGAATAATTTTCTTAGCTACCTTATCTCCCTTATCTGCGGCTGCCGAGACAATGGGAGCAAGTGCGGCTATATCTGTTGCACCCCATCCACGGCGATAGACTACTTCTATTATACCTTCAATATTTGTCAGGCCCAGGTGTCTTTGAAAATCTGTAATTAAAGTAGTCGGAGATTCACGTCCATCATAACTTTTCAAAGCTGCTTGTAGACCTCGAATAGCTATATTATAACCACTACCTTCATCTCCCAAAAGATAACCCCAACCACCAACCCGCTTAATTAAGCCCTGACTATTCTGGCCGAATACTTGGGAACCTGTACCTGCCATTGCCACAATACCTATAGAATATCCAATACCTCCCACCAAAGCGATGTTACTATCGCTACAAATAATTATGGTATTTGGCTGTAAATCCCATTTTATCGGAAGATTAGTAATAATTTCTTGGAGCAAATTTTCTACTACTGAAAAATCTTCAGGTCTTCCTACTCCTGCTAAACCAAGACAAATTCCAGATATTGGTTGATGGTTATTATTATTAGTAACTGCTTGAGTAATAGCGGTTTGAATTGAATTTTTAGCTACTTCAATTCCCACACTCTGATAATTTGACGGACCGCTTTTACCACTACCAAGAATTTGATAATTTTCATCTATTAAAACGGCTTCTGTTTTAGTGCCACCGCCGTCAATTCCTAAAACATTTACTTTTTTCATATTCTATAATTATTATTATTTATCTAATTTTGAGCTAGGAAAAGTTTTGACAATTAATATCAGCTCTCAAACCTCCTACTTCAGTGGTAGGTACTGTTAATTGATAACTTTTAACTGATTTTATACCACCACCATCAATTTCTAAAACATTTACTTTTTTCATATTCTATAATTATTATTATTTATCTAATTTTGAGCTAGGAAAAGTTTTGACAATTAATATCAGCTCTCAAACCTCCTACTTCAGTAGTAGGTACTGTTAATTGATAACTTTTAACTGATTTTATCCCACCACTATCAATTCCTAAAACATTTAATTTTTTCATATTCTATAATTATTATTATTTATCTAATTGGGAGGCAGGAAAAATTTTGACATCGAATTATTCTAACTATAAAAAAATTATCATAAATAGCAAAATTAAGTTGATTTTTTTTTCAACTTGACAGAAAAAAATGTCAAAGTTGTTATACAAATCTAATAAAAACAAATAAATACTCATACTTTTTAGTGATTTATTAATTGTTAAGATTACCTTTTAGGTGATTTTTTATATTTATATGAAACCCCATTGATGTGCCTCAGAGAATCCTCCTGTGGAAGAGTTGCCCTAAGGCTAAAACACAGATTATCTCAACCTTTAGCTTACTATTAGGAGTATCAAAAATGATTAAGCGCACATGATACTCCTAATAGTTGCATAGTTGGAATTAACATGAATATTTATTTTGGACAAGATAGAACTTTCTGCTTTTCAACCATAGATGAAATTAATTTGTACCTCAAAATTCCAATCCTGGAAGGATATTCAATCATTCATTACTCTAGCGAATTAGGAAAAAATTACACCGAGCAAGATTTTAATCTGCTACAAACAAATTCCCAATTAATGGGTGTATCGACTGTACCAATAACATATCCTCTAGAAGATATTGCATACAAAACATATTTAAGTTTGCTAGAACTGACACAAGACTGGAATTTATGTCGAATTGGGAATTATGTTCCCTATATTAATGATGAAAGTAAGGGTCTGGAAAACTATAAATCTTTCTGTAAGGGTAGATCCCTAGCATTTGAAAGTTTTTATGGGACAAACTTTTGTGTAAAATTACCAGCAGCAACAGGTATAGGTATTGCTGATGACACCTATGCAATCTACTTTATTGCAGTGAAGGAAAACATTAGTAATGTGGAAAATCCCGAACAAGTTTCAGCCTACAAATACCCACCCCAGTATAGACCACGTTCGCCAAGTTTTGCCAGAGGAACTGTTATTAAGTCCAATGGTAAACGTATTGGCTATCTGTCAGGAACAGCTAGCATCAAAGGACATAAGTCTGTAGGCAAAGGCAATATTGAAAAACAGTTTGAGGTAACTCTGGATAACATGAAACTGGTGTTTGAACGTATGGGGTTTAATCCAGGACTTCCAGACCCAATGCTTTATGATCGCTCCTTCACCATTTACATCCGCCATCCTTCTGATTTGCCTGTTGTTCAACAGATGGTTAAGAAAAATTTCGCTGCTGCAGATAGACTTATCTATCTGCATTCAGATATATGTCGCTCAGAACTAGACATAGAAATTGAAGCCATCATTACTGAAAAGTAGCTACCATAACTACCCTGCAATTGAGTTACCCGATTTTATCCTTTATCAACTCTAAAAACCAAATTCCATTTTGTTTACAGTTTTTTCCCGATGTTAGCCCTCAACAGAAGTCAGGAGCACAGTATTTTCATGAAGCTCTCCATCTGGTAAGTCTGTGCGACAAACTTAATTATACTAATGTTAGAATTGTCGAACACTACTTCCATCCATACGGCGGATATAGCCCTAATCCTATCGTTTTCCTCACAGCAGCATCCCAACGAACTCGAAAAGCTCGCTTGATTACCGGAGCAGTGTTGCCTGTCTTCAACAATCCACTTAAACTAGCTGGAGAAATTGGGATGTTAGATGCAATTTCCAACGGACGTCTCGAAGTTGGTTTTGCTCGTGCATTTTTGCCCCATGAATTTGCTAGATTTGGGATTGATTTAAACGAAAGTCGTGCCCGCTTTACGGAAGGGATGGAACAGGTACGTTGCCTTCTTGAAGCAGAAAATGTGAGTATGGAAGGTCAGTTTCACCGCTTTGAGAATGTTACTTCTTTGCCTCGTCCGACTCAAACTCCCCGCCCTCCCTTCTGGATAGCGTGTCTGGCTACTCCAGAATCTTTTGTGACTGCTGGTGAAAGGGGTTATGGAGTAATGGCAATTCCTTTAGCTGGTGGGAAAATGGCCGAGTTAATTAAGCTATATCGAGATGCCTGGAAATCTGCTGGTCATCCAGGCCAAGGTAAGGTAATGTTGGCTTTTCATATGTTCTGTGCGCCAACTGAGGAGCAGGCGATCGCCATTGCTCGTCAACCATTAAATAGGTATTTGAAATCTTTGGTAGAAGCTGCTTCTGATTGGGTAAAGGGTACTTGTTCGGTAGATTATCCAGGCTACGATAAAATTATTGCTTCACTACAGGAAGAAACTTTTGAATCTCAGATAGAAAAGGGAGCTGCTTGGATTGGTACCCCTGAAAAATTGCGCAAGACAATTGCTAGTTACTATGAACAGGTTGGAGGTTTTGAATTTGCATCTATGCAGGTGAACTTTAACACTATTTCAGTCGAAGATGCCACAACTTCTATGAAACTCTTTGCTAAAGAAGTGATGCCTCATTTTACTGAAAAGCAATTAGTCGGTAACAGTGTTGTTTGACTATTTTTTAGGGGGTTGGCGTTGCAAAGAAGTCATGCAGCAATAACTTATTTAGTCTAGTAAAGTAGGATTTTATCAAACTATTTGCTGAAAAATTGTATTGATAAAATTGATAATTTTTACCTCTTTTTCCTGCCATTTCATATTGATAAAATTTTGACTATAAAAATTGCTAAATAAGTTTCAAAACTTATGATAACTGATAATTGAAATGACTCTTTACTACTTTTTAGAAAACTATCAAATAATTCGATATTAATTAAACTTATGTTTAATTAATTAATATATTTAAAATTTAAACTAATTTTGACAAAAAAAGTTGAAATGAGCTATTGAGGGCCAAATTTTCGGGAAAAATCGCGATTTTGCCCCTGTATTCGCAATCTTTTCATAAACGCTGTAAGTCTTGATATGCAATAAATACAGGATTTTTGCTTCATAGCGAATTTTGATGTATATTGATAACAAGTCTGTCGCTCTGCGTAGGTGCTAATTAAAATGAAAAGACCATTGGTAAGTAGAAGTGCGATCGCGAAGCGGAATGGAATTCTATCGTGTCAGCGGAACGGAGTTCTATGGCAAAATAGCATTGATAAGATTGATGATTTTTCTTACCGAAAAATTCAGGTATAAAGCCTCTCCATTCATGGGGAAAAAAGAAAAAAATTCCTTTAGCTCCATCCTCTTCTTTATAAGAAGAGGTAATTATTAATTGTTAATTGTTGAACATTTCGTATTGACAAAAATTTCCACTACAAAAACGGCTGAATAAGTTTTGATACTTATTCAGCCTTCCTAATATGCAGTTTCATTTCAATTTTTTAAAAGATTTATTGTTATTCCAATAGGATACCTGCTAAAGCATCTAACTCACTTTGAAGGACTTGCATTTCCACAGCAGCTAGGTCAACCTTCAACTTCTTACTAATTAGTTCGAGGACTTTCTTTTCTTGTGGAGTAATAACCTCATCTAACTCAGCAATTTTTTGACACTGAGCTACAACTGAAATCGCAAACTCATCATTGACTTGAGCAAGTAATTTTTCTAGAGATGGAGGAGATTTGATATTCTTCTGAATTATTTCCAAAGAACCAGGACTAAGGTTAGCTTCCTCAAGTTCTGGAAGTATTTGCTCCCAAGTTTTTCCAGGATTTCCAGCTAAAATTACATGAACCAAAATTTGATCCATAATAGCTTGTTGAGCGATCGCCGCTTTTAAATATTTCTGGGTATCAACTTGAGCAGTTTCTAGTGCAGTTTCCATAGTTTCTGGGGCTAATTTTGCTTCATAGAACCGACAAGCTGCATATCCTAGGGAATATAACATGACTGCATTTGTACTACCACCAATTACTGCACCTGCTAAAGGCACATTTCGCATAAAACCTAATCCTGCTTTTAAAGCTTGACCACCTCCAACTGCTAAACCAAAAATTCCTAAAACTTCTCCTTTTCTTGCGGGTTCTCGTAAATCAAATCCATAAGCATAAGCAATCTGATATACCATTTCTGCTTGTATTGCACTTGTAACTGTTAAGTCAACTGCTATGAGTCCTAATCCCATTCCTGGTACAATACTTGTAGCAACCCCTGTCCCCCCAACATAAATTGCTTTCTCTAAAATTACACGATGGCTAATTTCAGAGGGGCTTTCATTTGGATATTTTTGTTGTAGGCGTTGAATTTCAGTTTCAGCTTTGACAATATCTATCCGATCAACTATTTCTAACAGCTCTATTTTCAGAGCTTTTGTTAATGGTAACAATAATTGACTATTATTCACCATTTCAGTAACATATCCTAGGCTATGTGTTGTATTTACAGCTACACTACCAATAGCTTCACCAGCACCACAAGCTGCTTGAACTGTGGCGTTTCCGACTACTTGTGCTGCTCCTCTAACTGAACCAAATAATGACCCTAAAAAAGACGAATTTTGATTTGGAGTTTTTGATAAATCTGCGGAAGTTGTAGTCATCTTTAAACTGATCTTTTATGAATTTATATATCTAGAATAAGATGCACATTTGTCTGTTAACAATAGTGTATTTACTGAAGTTTTATAGCGTAATTTCCTATTATTTTCCGAAAAAATACTGACCTATTGATAATCTATAAAATTTTTTTTAAGTTCCCACAGTAGGATTATTTTTGAAAATTATTTATCTATGAAATTGTACTTAATAAAAAAAGACAATTATCCCTGATTTATTATGGCTAATAAAAAAACTTGTCTAATTAGTAAAGTAGGATTTGATGAAATTATTTGCTGAAAAATTGTATTGATAAAATTGAGATTATTATCTCTTTTTCCTGCCATTTCATGTCTATAAAATCTTGACTATAAAAATTGCTGAATAAGTTTCAAAACTTATGATAACTGATAATTGAAATGACTCTTTACTACTTTTTACAAGACTATAAAATAATTTTATATTAATTCAACTTATATTTAATTGATTAAAATATTTGAAATTTAAACTAATTTTCACAAAAAAAGTTGAAAGTAGCTCTTGAAGGCCAAAATTTAGGGAAAAATCGTGATTTTGCGCTTGTTTTAGCAATCTTTTCATAAACGCTACAAGTCTTGATATGCAAGAAATACAGGATTTTTGCTTCCCAGGGAATTTTGATGTATATTGATAACAAGTCTGTCGCTCTGCGCAGGTGCTTATTAAAATGAAAAAGAGGATTAATGAGTGGGAGTGCGATCGCCTCAGCGAAACGTAGTTTTATCGCGTAGCAGAACGGAGTTCTATTGCATCAACGGATAAATTTGAGTTATAAAAATTGCTGAATAAGTGCCAAAACCTATTCAGCCATCCTGAAAAGTAATAGAAAAATTAAACCTATAGCTAAGAAAGAATTGATGAGAACATAGACTAATGAAAGACCTTAGACTAGGAAATATTTTTCCAACTATTCCCTATTCCCTATTCCCTGCTATTGTAATTGAGGTAAAGCCTTTCTCGCCCTTTCTGCGCGAGCATCAGCAGACTCCATCACTTCATCAATTTTTTCCAACATTTCCCCTGGATAATTTTCTAACACCTTAGTAGAAAGAGAAATTCGCTTTCGACCTTCATCTAAATCAACAATTAGCGCCTTAATCGGATTACCCTGTGCAAAAATTGTTGATAAAGAATCAACCCGTTTTTGACTAACTTGGGTAATATGAAGCAAACCAGTTAAACCCTCTAAATCTACAAAAACCCCAAAAGGTTTAACTCCAGCAACATTTCCTTCCACCAACTGACCAACAACTAACTTACTAAAACCAGCAGATTGAGCCGCCAAACGCTGAGACATCACAATTTTCTTTTTTTCTTGGTCCAATTCCAAAAAATTGACTGTCAATACTTGGTCAATCAATGACTCCAAATTATCCTTTGCCAGAAGATGGGAGCGCGGAACAAAACCCCGCAAAGATTGTACATCCACCGTCACCCCACCTTTATTAGTACCAATTACTCGAACTTGGAAAGACTGACCACCTTCTTGTAATTCAATCAAATTCTCCCAAATTTGATTAATTTCTAGTTGCTTAATAGAAAGAAGCACTTCTCCTTCTGCATTTTGCTCGCGGATAATTAGGAAGTCCCGTTCTAGCTGTAATGGTAGTGCTTCCGATAAATCTTGTGTTACTCCCAAGAAAGCTTCTTGAATAGGTAAAAGAGCTAAAGACTTACCCCCTATATCAATGTATACACCTTCAGATTCATAACTATATACTTTTCCAGTAACTATTTGTCCTTTTTGAAATTCATAATTATATTGAGGTTGTTCGAGAGCTTTAGCAAAATCGTCCATGGAAAAGGACTGTTTACTTTCTTGAGAGCTAGTTGATTCGGGATTCATATACGGTAAAAAAAACACTAGGCTACTTCAATATAGCTAATCTTTGGGGCTTCAGTAGAGAAAAAAATAACTTATTGACCTATAGACAGGGAATAGGGAGTATGGAGTAGGGGGGAAGCAAAAATATTAAACTATTCGCCACAAAAAAATAATCCTGAAATATTGACTAAAATTTAGCTAGTTCTCAAAGAGTGAAGATTTTTGCTATTAGCCATGAGAAGATCAATTCATAGGGATGTTCGAGCTTCAATATTTTGTTGACCAACACTTTCTAAAACTACTTTTTTTACAATTCTTGACCAAAAAGTTGCTTTGTCTTGACCCAAGCATCAGCAGTAGCTTCAGCATTATAATTACTACGATGGTCACAAAAGAAACCATGATCTGCTTGATAACGAAATACCTGGTGCTTAATTTGATGTTTCTGTAATTCTGCTTCTATTTGGTCTACCTGTTCTATGGGAATTAAAGGATCTTCTGTGCCAAAGAAGCAGTAAATAGTACCACTAATTTTCGGAGTTAGAGTAATAGTAGCTTCACCACCACCGGGAGTACCAGTGGCAATACCAGCTCCATAGAAAGAGGCAGTTGCTTGAATTTCTGGTAAAGTTGCTGCTAAATAGCTCACATGGCCTCCGAAACAGAAACCAATACAACCAAACTTGTCTGCTTTAACAGTAGGTAGGGTTTTGAGATAATTTATAGTAGCTTGAATATCACTTAGTAGTTCTGAGGCTTTGGTTTGTTCTTTATACTTGCGACCCAGTTTGACATTTTCCTCAGTATAGCCCACTTCAAAACCTGGAGCTTGACGTTGGTAGATTGAGGGAGCGATCGCTACATAACCTTCTTTGGCAAATTTTTCTGTTACTTCTCGGATATGGGCATTGACCCCAAATATTTCTTGAATTACTACTACTGCTGGAAATAGATTTTCTTCTACTGGTTGTGCTAGATAAGAAGCTATTTCTAGGTCTCCGTTGGGGACTTGAATATGGGTTGTACGGATTTTTAATTCTGTCATCTTTTCGGCGACGGGAGACCCGCCGTATAATTTACAATTTTTGATCAGGAGGAACCTCCTCCCTCTTTTTTGGGGTGCGATGACCCGTGTCATTATCGCACTGTGGTTAATTCTATCCAAACATTTCTCAATATCTAGTTCGATTACCCTTTTTTTGTGACCTTTTCCTTAGCTGTTGAGGTTGCTGAAGACCTACTTTTGCGCGTCTTGCGTACTCCTACCAGGTCTGAAGCTGTAACTTCGGGCTAGGAAACGAAGGGGTAAGCCTAGGTTGAAAAGTCAATCTAGACCTCGTTAATTGAACTTTCCTCATGGTAATGATTCTTGGTTAAAGTTTTGATAAATTAATGGTAAATGGTGATATATTTTAATT
>NZ_JAAHGU010000154.1:0-16497 GCF_010692685.1 Okeania sp. SIO2F5
TATTCAATTATTAATTCACGCTTCTCAAATTTAGAGATGTGCCAACTCCTTATTCAAATAATATAAATTATTTGATAGTGAGCGCGATCGCTACTTTTCTACAATCATACCTTAATTCAGCAACGCCACAATTTTAAGTACCCTCATTGACGGTGAGGTATTACAGGATATTTCGGGCAAATGATTTACAGGGTAAATGCTGAAAATATTGTAGTGCAGGCATCTTGCCCGCGATGAGTCTACCTCATAGAGTCGCAAAGTGCTGTAAACCCACCACTGATATCAAATTCGGTTGAATACTTATTATATATTTGGGGGAGTAGGGGAGTAGGGGAAATTGAAGTGTGGATAGAATTATAAACATATACTGTATAACCGGATTCTATATGAAAAGATAATTCTGAGGTAATATGAGAACTTCAAACAAGCTAAATATAGCCAAAAATACTATTTGATAATAAATTTCGGAGAAGGTAAAAAAATGTTTTTATTGTTAAAAATTAGCCTGAATGTTTCTTTACTAATTTTGATTTCTTCTTTTGGTAGAGAAATTACAAAACTTAGCGACTATCTTTCGCCAAAATTTATTTTTAGTAATCAAAAAAAATATGATTTAGAGCATATATATTTATCTAAATACAGTCAAAAAATAAATGACTTCCAGTTTGCTTCAGCAAAAAATAAAGATTCTATTTTAGAGTCTCAAAAACTGACCAAACCAGTTCATTCCTTTTTCAAATTTCAAGCTCATAATGTTGAAGTTTCTGAAGATGTGGCTTGTACTTTTCACATTACTCCCAATCATAATCCAAAGGTAGGCAAATCTTCTTTAGCCTGGTTTGCTTTAACTCGTAAAGGTGGAAAAAATGTTCCTTTTAGTGAATGTGATTGTCAGTTAAATGTTTATTCTCAACCTCGTAATGCTGAAAGTAAACCGATAATGAATCCAGAATTAAAAGGTATTGATACTGAGCAATATCAAGAGATACCAGGAGCAGAAATTACTTTTCCCAAAGCTGGTGTTTATGATTTAGAAATTATTGGGAGTGCCAAAGATGGAAAAAGTTTTAAACCTTTTAAATTTAATTATTCCGTGACTGTTACTGGTGGGTGATATAGCGCAACTCAGAAGTCAGAAGTCAGAAGTTAGAAGTTAGAAGTTAGAAGTAATCCCTGGCGATCGCCTAATTTCTTCGAGAACCCAAATGGGTTCTATAGATAACAATAAAAATCATATAGACTGCTTTAAAAATTATTCTATGTTAGAAGCAGCTCTAGAAGAATTAGTAAATGAACAACAACATGAAATTTATGGATATTTTGGTAGTTTAATTGAGCAGTGTGGATTTATTTGTAGTGATTTTGAAAATGCTGTTTCTCATTGTATAAATATAGCTGAAAATCGCAAAGGTCATTCCTTCTTTTTAATTGATCCTTTTCGATGGAGTCATGTATCCATGAGTAGTATCAGGCGCATAAATACTCTCAAGGGTTCAGAAATTCTCTATACCTATATGATTAGAGATTTAAAAAGATTTGTTATTGGCAAAAATGGTATTGATACAGTCAATTTTAATAAAATTCTAGAAGCAAGTGGGTATTATGAATCAGAAAATTTAAAACTATTTGATAGAGTTAGTGGGCAACGCTATTTAAGGAATGAGTCTCTCAGATTATTTAGAGATAAAGGAAACACTAAACATATACATACATTTTCTCTAATACCTAAAGGTTATATAGATGTCTTATATTATTTAATGCATTTTTATCAGAATATAACTGCCTTACAAGTAATGAAAGAAACTTTGTGGAAGTACAATAATTTACACCATTTATTTGAGTTTAAGGTTTATGGTTTTGGATTAAAAACTATTGACTATTATGAGCAACAGCCAAAATTAGATTTTTGCATAGAAAGTTCTCTAGAAAACCACGAATCTTGTATAAATCTTTTAGAAAAAGACTTAGGTCAGAATATTAGAAATGGTTACGAAGGAACTTTCGGACAAATATGCAATGATTATATGGAGAAACATCATGCAACCAAAGATAACTTTGAATACTTATTAATAAACAGATTATTACAATATAAAGAAATATAAATTATCATAAAAGATCAAATAGTAAGAGAAAAATATGTACAAAATTTGCAAAAAAAAGATATAATTAGATGTACAGGGAATAAATAACTTTATTTTAATTTTAAATATTAGCTTAGGTACAAATTAAAAGACTGCAAATGCCAAAATACATGATACAAATTATTTGGGAGTACTGGCAATGTCTATTATTAAAGGCTCAGAAAAAATTGTTAATCCCCTTCAAGAAAGTGCCCTCAAAAAGAAAGGATTATGTAATTATGTAATTAATATAGCATCTGGTTGTCTTCATGGATGTACATTTTGTTATGTACCTTCAACTCCGGCAATTCGGACAAAACAAAAGGAATTACAAGAAAAAGGAATTAGTAATCCTCAGATGGATTGGGGAAAATATTTATTAGTTCGAGAAAATATACCTCAGAAATTAGAAGAAAAATTAAATCGTAAAAAAAAATGGCGCGAAACACCAGAAGGAAAAGGAGTAGTTTTATTATGTTCTGGAACCAACCCATATCAAAATTATCAAACAGCAAAAATTACTCGTCAAACTATCGAAATATTATCTAAAAATCAGAGAAGAGTAAGAATTTTAACTCGTAGTCCTTTATGGATAAATGATTTAGATATTCTCAATCAACCTAATATTACAGTTGGCATGAGTTTACCATTTTTAAATGATGAACTTAGTCTCAAAATTGAACCAAAATCACCTCCGCCTTCTAAGCGCTATGAAGCCTTACAAAAAGGTCATCAAGCTGGATGTAGATTGTATGTAGCTATGGCTCCCACTCCTCCGATAATGACATTAGATGATTTTAAAATAAATTTAGAACAAATTATGAAAATTGAGCCAGAAGTAATATTTTGGGAATCTATTAATGTTCGTGGAAGTAATGGTAAACGTATGATAGTGGCAGGTTTAGAATTTGCTAGTTAAATTATGACTAAAAAATCGTGGGCAGAAAATTTTATTAAACAATGGGAAGAGGTGGAAGAAGCAGCTAAAAGTATTGGATGTTTAGATAAGCTTCATATTTGGCCAGACCCAGAATTAAAAGGTTATGTAGCAGCAGAAAAATTAAATCGTTGGTTATATCTGCCGACAATAGAAAAATGGCAGGAGGAAAAAGTTTCTTATAAAAGAAAAAAACACTAATATAGTATCCGGATAATTAGTTATTGTATGATGAGAGGAGTCAGGAGTCAGGAGTCAGGAGTCAGTAGGAAGAAAGGATGAAAGTTGGAATTATCTGGGAATATTCTGGCATTTTATGTCTGCATTGAATGGAAGTAGAAAGTTCGATAACTGTATAACCGTATTTTATATAAAACAACATACAAAAAATAGCTATTTAATAAGTTTTAGCCTAAATAGACTTTTTTCACACTTGGAAAAATTACAAGTTACTGCTCATCTTGTTCTTGATTTTATTAGAGAAAATTAATGATAGATTTGTCAGAAAATCAATTAGTAGGATTACCTTTAATTAATCTGCCTGAAGTTGACATAAATAATAATCAAAATATTGCCTCTAGTCCAGAAATTTTACCCTCAGAACTAGAAGTACAAAAATTTGATACACCTGCGACGGATTTATCCATCAATAATGATCCCCTAACAGACATTAGTTTTATCGAAAATGCAGGACAAATTAACAATACTGAAGTTGAGTATTTAGCAAAAGCAAATAACTATGATTTATTATTTGCTCAAGATGAAATTATCTTTGCTGCAACTCAAAATATAGAAGGTCAAACAACCTCAGATGTAGTGAAGTTAAATTTCCAAAATGCTAACTCTAACCCCAATATAAATCCCCTAAATCAACTGCCGGGAATTGCCAATTTTTTCCAAGGTAATAACTCTGATGATTTATATAATTCATACACAAATATTCCGACTTATGCAGCTATTGAATATGAAAATTTATATCCAGGTATCGACCTAATATATAGTAGTATCGACGGCAACCTAAAAAGTGATTTTATTGTTTCTCCCAACATCAATCCTGCTCAAATTATTCTTAACTATAGTGGAATAGAAGAAATTAATATTCTTGCTGACGGTACTTTATCTATAGATACTGAATTTGGAGAATTAACTGAAGCACCCCCAATTGCTTATCAAGAAATAAATGGTCAGCAAATTGAAGTCGGAGTTGCCTATGAACTCCTCGAAAATAATCAAGTAGGATTCAACATTGGAGAATATAATCCAAACTATGAATTAATTATCGACCCCACTGTAGAATATTCCACATTAATCGGAGGAAATGGTTTTGACCGTGGCAATGGTATTGCGGTAGATGTTGCTGGAAATGTTTATATAACAGGAGATACTACCTCCGTTGATTTTCCCACAATAAATGCTATTCAATCAGACTTTAATGGTGGGGGAGTTGTATTTAATAACGATGCTTTTGTCACTAAACTCGACCAAAATGGAACTGTTCTTTGGTCTACTTATTTTGGAGGAAGTAATGATGAATTTGGTACAGATATTGCTGTAGATATAGCAGGCGGAGTTTACGTTACAGGTAATACTAATTCTCTAGATTTCCTAACAGTTAATGCCTTGCAAACTACTTATGGTGGAGGTAGTTTTAACGGCGATGCTTTTGTGACAAAACTTTCTAGTTTAGGTAATAGTGTACAATATTCTACTTACCTTGGCGGTCGAGATGAAGATATTAGTAGAGGTATTGCTGTAGATAATAATGGTAATGCTTTTGTAACAGGAAGTACGGGTGGTTTTTCCCCATTTCCGGCAGACCCAATTCCAGGTTTTGCCGACTTTCCTACTACAGAAGATGCCTTTCAAACCGAAACTACTAATAATGTAAATCGCGATGCTTTTGTAACTAAATTATCCAGAAATGGCAAAACATTAGAATATTCTACTTTATTAGGTGGGATAGATTTTGATTCAGCAATTGATATTGAAGTTGATAATAATAGTAATGCTTATATAACAGGTTCAACTAGGTCTTTTGACTTCCCACTCCAGAATCCACTGCAAAATTTTTATGGGGGAGATAGCGATATTTTTATTACTAAATTAAATCCAGAAGGTAGCGACTTACTTTTCTCAACTTTTTATGGTCGGGGTGATGGTGATTCTGGTAGTGGTATTGCCATAGATTTAGCTGAAAATATTTATGTTTCTGGTACAACAGGAACTCGTATTCTTGAGGGTGATATTGCTACTTCTCCTGTGGGAGACTTTCCTGCTTTGAGTGGATTTCAAAATTTCTTTGGAGGCGGTAGTAGTGATGCTATTGTGATGAAAATTAATCGTAATGGTAGTTTGGGATATGCGAGTTTTTTAGGTGGAAATAATAGTGAATTTGCTAATGATATTGCTGTGGATAATTTGGGTAATGCTTATGTGACTGGTAGTACTGCTTCTGTGAATTTTCCGGTTATTAATGAGTTTCAAGAAGGGGTTGGTTTGGGATTACCAGATGATGCTTTTGTTAGTAAAGTTTCTAGTAGTGGATTGTTTTTAGATTTTTCTGCAACTATTGGTGGTGTGGGGAATGAATCTGGAAATGGTATTGTTATAGACCCTGCTCAGAATACTTATGTGGTTGGTTTTTCTGATTCTATAGATTTTCCAGTTATTGATGCTTTGAATAATTTCGGTTTAGAATCTAATGCTTTTGTGGCTAAGATTATTTCAGATGTTACGCCACCTGAAATTTTCCAGAATTTTATTCAGTATTTGACGGAACAACAAATTAATCCAATAGAGATATATTTTGATGAGGAATTTTATTTAGAAAATAACGTTGATGTAGCCAGATTTGTGCAAAATGGTTTATTTACAAATGGTTTAGATCACTTTATTAATCAAGGTCAATTTCAAGGGCGCAACCCCAGTCTTTTATTTGATGAAACTACTTATTTAATTGAAAATCCAGGAGTGGCAGAAGCAGTAAATAATAATGTTTTTAATAGTGGCTTCGATCATTTTATTAATGTTGGTTTTTTTGAAGGACGTGATGAAAAAGCTACTGCATTTGATGAAGGATTTTATCTAGCTTCCAATCCTGGTGTAGCTTTAGCAGTAGAAAATGGTGTTTTTAACAGTGGGTTTGAACATTTTATATTGTTTGGTGAAGCTGAAGGGCGATCGGGAAATTAGTATCAAGTCAAAAGTTAAAAGTTAGAAGTTAGAAGTCTAAATGTATACCAAAATTTTCTACAGTGCTCAAAAAAATATATTTTTCAATACACTGTTCTCCTAAAAAAATCGCTCAAAGACATACACACAACTCGTCTATTTTGTCAAGTTTTATGTTAAGAAAGATGTTTATAAAGCATAGCCTTTTAAGGGGATGAAAAGAATAAATTTCATTATTTCAATCCCGATGGTGAGCGCCAGAGGTACTGATAACTGATAACTGAAATGACACCCTCCTATACCAACAAACATGATATTAGAGGATTTTCGGCAATTCCTAATAAACAGCCAATCATTCCTTCGAGCAAAGAGTAAGTATTCAAGCAGAAATGATACCATATCTTGAATTAATATACTTCTCCAAAATTAACCTCAAACCTTTGCAATTCAATTGCTAAAACTTAGTTTCTGGAGATGCCTAATGTATTTTCCCATAAAATCTCAAAAAAATGATTGTAATTGCTTTAATTTGCTTGGTTTCAATAATACTAGGATTATATTTAGGTAAGAAGTTAGCAGATAGAGGAATAACAGCAGAAAATGCCTTAGTAAATCATCAAAGATTAACTTATATAATATTAATATTCCTAGCTACAGTTATCATCACATTTTTACTAAGTGCCAAAGCTAATCTAAAATTGTTTCCCCAAATTATTTTGTTATACATTGGAGAATATACTAATGATTTTGTCTTGGGTCTAGGATGGTTTAGCGTAGGTTTTTTACTAGGTCTGGAATTACCTATTCATGGCGATCGCCAACGTTTACAAAAGCTAATTTTAGCAGTAATAATAATCACAATTCCATTAGCAGGACTGATCCATTATTCTCTTCCCGTCACTAATTTATTAGGGGAACCAGTAGTGGTTGAAGAAGTCGTATTACAGACAACAAGCTACACTTGCGCTCCTGCTAGCATCGCTACAATTGCTCGGATAACTGGTACTTTTCCCAACTTCTCGGAAAAGGACGCAATTATCCTGACAGGCACAAACAGATTCGGAACTAGCACCTTAGCTGAAATGAGAGCTTTGCGTAGTCTAGGTTTAGCGCCCCATTTTCGAGATTCACTAAAAACTACAGACCTAATAAACCTGAACTTACCAGCCCTGCTACACGTTAACGAACCAGTGAATGGCGGATATATTCAACACACAGTCGTACTCTTGCAAGTTGATGCAATAGCACAAATAGTAACTATTGGCAACCCACTCTATGGCCAACAGCTTAAGACTTTTGACCAGATGCAAGAATATTGGACAGGGAAAGTTGTGGTCTTAGGGCAAAGAGTTTTTGGAGTAAATCTAAAGATGATGTTCAGTAATTAACAATAGGAAATGCTGACAATAATTCAATTTTTTTTAGACTTTTAATCACGGTTGGGATAGTACTTTAGTCTAATGTTTCTAGGGCGATTTTCAAAGTAGTTACAATTGCCATAATAGTCGCAATTTCTCTTATAAAAATCATAATCGCGATCGTATCTGTCACGTCTTCGCCCATAATCATAATCTCGGTCGTACCTGTCACGTCTTCGCCCATAATCATAATCTCGGTGGTATCTGTCGCGTCTTTTTCGTTCTCGATAATTTTCTAAAGTATTCCATCTGCGGTCAAGTCTGCGGTCTAGATCGTCGTGAGCTTCTTGAATAATTCTTTCTTTTTCTGCTTTGGGAAGACTTCGGTTATGAGGTTTATCCATCTCATGTTTAATCCTCCGGTCGATTCTTTCATGGAATTCATGCCTTTTTCTTTGTCGGTACTCATCTTCCTTTTGACGCGCTCGAATACGATACCTCTCTTTGCGATCGGCTAATATAATTTGATTTTCGTCTAAGCTTTTTTGTTCAGTTTTGATGTTAGTAACATTATTGAAGGCCATTGCTGGATAGGTAAAACTAAGGCCAAAATATAAGGAGATAATAGCGAGCAAAAATTTGTTATTCATATCGAAACAGTAAGCTAATTTGGTTATATCTCTACTTATAGCTCATAGATATCAAATCCGTTTAATATTATCAGGACTTACGAACGAGGCACGAAAAAGTAGCGCTTGAGATTGCTTTCCGTTCCGTACTGCTCCGCAAACCCTATGGGTCGCAATGACGGAAATACGTTATACTATGTAAGTCGTAATTATGTCTGGTTGAATACTTATATCAACTCAGGTAGTATCGGTATAGTTAATTATAGTTAATTTAGGAGTGAGTAGTCAGTAGGAATAGTAATTACTTAAAGAAAAAGCTAAATTTTTATCAGAGTTTATTTAATTTCTGACTTGAAGTTGCTTCTTATCTCTTTCTTTCAATAGTTTTTTTTCAGATATATACGCAGTCGAAGCAAAGGGAACGGACATTGCTAAATGTTGTTTGCGGATGATTTCCGCTGGAAAAATTCAGTGCATAGATTACTTCTTAGTTGCGCGTTGCACTATATCTCAATGTATAAACAAAATAGTAAATAAATACATGACCACCACAGAGTCAAAAAAAACACCTAGTAGTCTCGGTACTTTCCTAACAATTTGGGGGGGGCAATTTGTATCTGCCATTGGTTCAGAAATGACAAATTTTGCGATCGGAATTTGGGCATGGGAATTAACAGGTAAAGCAACACCTTTATCTTTAATCTACTTCTTTTCTCACATACCCACATTAATCGCATCATCTTTTGCTGGAATCTTAGTAGATCGTTGGAATCGTAAACAACTTATGATTGTTGGCGATATGATAGCAGGATTGTCCACAATTACTATCCTACTACTATTTCTAAGCAATAACTTAGAAATCTGGCATATATACTTGACAAGAGTTATTAACGGATTATTTGGTTATTTGCAACGTCTGGCTTTTTCTGCTTCCATGTCTACAATTGTGCCTAAGGAGCATTATGCCAGAGGTTCGGCAATGATGTCAATTAAGTATGGTATCTCTTTGGTTTTAAGTCCTGCTTGTGCAGGAGTTCTTTACCCTTTAATTGGTTTGACAGGAATCCTTACTATTGATATTATGAGCTTTCTCGTAGCTGTTAGTATTCTGTGGTTCGTACATATTCCTCAACCTAAGACTTCTGAAGTAGAAAACTCTCGTGGTAAAAATCAGCATTGGCAGGAGTTGACATTTGGCTTTCGTTATATCTTTCAGAGAAAGGGTTTATTATCTCTGATAATCTTTTTGCTAATTTCCAATTTTCTAGGGCAAGCTTCTGGACCCTCAATTTTAGGTCCCATGTTCTTAGCTCGTAGTAATACTAACACAGTAGTGCTTGGCAGCATACAAATGGCTTTCGGGGTAGGTGCATCAGTAGGTGCTACAGTTCTAACTCTTTGGGGAGGTCCAAAGTTAAGGATTAATGGTCTCTTAGTTAGCACTGGACTAGGGGAATTAACCAAAATACTATTGGCATTGGGACGAACTTCTTCAATGTGGATACCAGCAGCATTTTCAGCTGGCTTTTTTATTCCATTGCCTGGTAGTTTCAATGAAGCAATTTGGCTATCTAAAGTAGAGCCAGCTATTCAAGGTAAAGTTTTTGCTGCCCGCTATTTGATAGCTCAGATAATTGCTCCATTAGGTATGGTAGTTAGTGGTGTATTAGCTGACTACATATTTGAGCCAGCAATGAAAACGGATGGTTACTTAGCTGGAATATTTGGTGGTGTGTTTGGTACTGGTGCAGGTGCAGGTATGGCGCTTCAAATAGCAATTATTAGTTGTTTTAGCATCATAATCACTATTTTTGGATATACTTTTAATCCACTACGAAATGTGGAAATTAATTTATCAGACCATGATGAATCCAGTAGAAAGTGAGATTAATTCCATAAATGGCAAAAAAAAATCCGTTTGAGGCAAAATTCTTATCTGAATGTAGTTATCATTATAACTTAGTTTTTTGTCGAAAAGCAATGTAAAAAAAGTAGGGAGAATAAAAACTGGTAACTTCAATCAAGTAATTTGATGATCTAAAGTAGAGCCTGCTATCCAAGGTAAAGTTTTTGCAGCCCGCTATTTAATAGCTCAAATAACTGTTCCATTAGGTATAGAAGTTAGTGGTGTATTAGCTGGCCTACATATTTGAACCAGCAATGAAAACATATGGTTAATTAGCTGGAATATTTTGTGGTTTGTTTGATACTGGCGGGTGCTGGCATGGTGCTTCAAATACCAATTCTTGGTTGTTGCAGCATCATGATCACTATTTTGGGATGTGGTTTTAATCCACTACGAAATGTGGAAATTAATTTACCAGACCATGATGAATCCTGTAGAAAGTGAGGTATTCGTAAATGGAAAAAAATCCGCTTGGGGCAAAATTATTCTCTGAATCTAGTTATCATTAGAACTTAGTTTTTTGTCGAAAAGCAATATAAAAAAAGTAGGGAGAGTTTAAGAATGGAAGAATTAATGTTTGAATTGTTAACAGACGGTCCTGATAACCGTACTTTTTTACCAGGAGCATTGGGACCTGATATTGATGCTATCTTGGCTTTGAGAGGCGATGATACTGTTACTGGTTCAAGTGATGATGAGGTAATATATGGAGGCAGAGACAACGACCAACTATTTGGTGAAGGTGGTAATGACGTACTTTTGGGTAATAGGGGGCAAGATGTAGTTGCAGGAGGGGATGGTAACGACACATTATTTGGAGGCAGAGAGACCGATCTGCTAGTTGGCGGTGCTGGAGATGACGTATTATTTGGTGACAAAGGTATAGATGGTCCTATAGGGAATGAGGGTGCTGATACATATGTACTATTAGTAGATAATAATGCTACTGATGGAGGAGACCTACTTCTAGATTTTAATCCTGCAGAGGGTGATAGATTAGCACTTGTAGGTGATGATTTAAGACCAGAAGATATTATTTTAGTTGAGGTTCCTACTGAACAGACAAGCAGAAATGACTTTTTCCCACTATTTCCTCCAGGACTCTCCCTAGAAGAGGCACTAAGTTTGACACAACTCTCTCAAGACTTATTTAATGTAGCTCCAGAAGGAGTAACAAATTTTGAACTTCAGACACCAAGTGGACAAGCTATAGCTCGAATATTCCTGACAACGGAAGCAGATATTAGGAGTAGTTTTGTTGATTTGCCTGAATTGTAAGAGAATAAAATACTTGGATTTAGTCTCAATTAAAGATTAAAAATAGCCAGAATTTTACAGTTACTTTAGTCATGGCAAAATCTTAGAAAAGACTTAAATTAATATGTAGTGATAAGGGTGCTTTTCTGGTAAATTACAGGAATGTTATGTAGTTTTACGAAAAAAATGGATTTAATAAAATCAAAAGTGAAGGATGAATCAAAATTAAAGGAAATAGGGTTAGGTTTAGCTTTATCATTGCTAGTATCAACACCAGCACAGTCAAAGGTACTGCCACTTTCAAATCAGTTGATTCTATTAGATACCCAGGCTAACAATCTATATAATTCTATTAACAATTCAGATCAGCAAATCTACATTAATAATGTGGATAATATTTCCATCCTACTAGATAATCTACCTAAAAAAGGAGATGATCAAAGATTCCCAATTTTGACAAATCAGATATCACCCTTAACACCCATATTAGAAGAAAAAATATTAACAAAAAAACATCATAAAAAGTTTACTGGAAGATTTATCGATATATCTGTAAGCACTACAGAAAATGAAATTCCTCAAATCAATACATTAAAATTACCAGAATTAATAACTTATATACAAAATGAAAATTATCTAGAATTGCCTACAAGTGGAAAATCTTCAACATTATTGCCTCCTATATCAGAAAAGCGAACATTAATTAGTAGGCACGAACTCCTGAAAAAAAAACTAGAAGTTGAGCGAATAAAATCTAAAATCACGGAAAATAAACACAATGAACAAGAACAAAATCCTATAACTCTAGCAAATAAAAATATAAATAAAAAACAGCAACAAAGTCAGAAAAAAATTAAAGAAATAGAAGAAATTACACCTGGATTAGTTTCACAAAATCAAACAGAAAAAATCTCTGAAAATTTTAATTTATCAACCCTTAAAACATCCTCTAATACTAGAGAAGAAAATGTAAGAGAACCGAATAATCAAATTGAACAAAAGCGAAACCAACAATCCTCAAAAATATTTCGCACTAATGAAATTCAACAGCCTCTAACCATTGCATCAGCACTATACCAACCAGATATAGTTATTACTAACTTTTCCGAAAATATCAGAATAGCTCAACAAATAATCCAAGTAACGAATATTGAAGTTAACACCACAGAAGAAGGTATAGAGATTGTATTAGAAACCCTGAATGGAGAAAAATTACAACTCAGGAGTTCCGTAGATGGAAATACTCTAATTGCTAATATTCCCAATGCTGTACTAGCTCTTCCAGATGCAGAAGAATTTTCAACTAGAAATCCCATCAAAGGTATTACTGGTATTACAGCCAGAACAATAGATGGTAATAGTATTAGAGTAACGATAGAAGGAGAAACAGACCTACCAACAGCAGCCATAGTTTCTGCAGATGAAGGGCTAACTCTAAGTGTAAATCCTGTCACTGATGAAATAGAAGTAGTAATTAGTGCTAGTCGTACTGGCAGAAAACAAGAAGATATACCCCGTAGTACAACAGTCATCAATCGTGAACAGATAGAAAGTCAAGGGGCAGTTAGTACTACCAATAGCTTGACAGATGTACTGGGCAGACTTGTTCCCGGTTATGGACCTCCTAATCAAGTGGAACGGGGGGCTCGCGCTCAAAATATGAGGGGTCGTCCCGCATTAATTCTAATTGATGGAGTTGTTCAAAACTCAAATTTAAGTGGCTCGCGAGTGAATATTATCGATCCGTCGGCCATTGAACGCATCGAAGTGATTCGTGGACCATCTTCTATCTATGGAACTGGAGGAAGTGGGGGAATTATTAATATTATTACTCGCGAACCTACAGAATTTAAACTCCAACAACAAGCACGAGTAGGGATAAACGATTCTATAGGTGATGAAGCGTTTCCGGGAAATGGAATAGGTTACAACTCTAGCTATAGTTTTTCTGGGAATCAAGGAATATTTGACTGGCGGTTACAGACATCACTAAATCAGAATAATAGATTGTACGATGCTGACGGGGATGTAATTCCATCAATTCCTTTAGATGGAGCGAGGAGCTTAAATTTTCTCACCAAACTGGGGGTAGATATAAGTGAAGATCAAAAACTAGCATTTAATTATAACGTTTATAATGACCGCATATTCTCAGAAAATATTTCAGATCCTGCCATTGTATCAATTCCTGGTATCCAAAAAGCCAGAGAATTAAGATTGGGTAAGCTTGATTATGAAGAAATACCAGAAACAACAAATCATAATGTTAGTGCAACTTATAACGATGATAGTATTTTTTGGGGTTCTAAGCTTTATACTCAATTCTTCTTTCAACAAACCGATCAAACAAGTAAAGTTGGCGATAACAGAGAACTTATATCACTTCTATTAGGAGATATAGAAGTAGGCACCGACGCTCCTCTTGTTAGACAAGCTAGGCAAATTGAGAGCAAAGTGGGAACTAGATTTCAAATTAATACACCAATTGCTAATAATTCTGCAAGTGTACGGTGGGGTTTTGACTATACAAATGAAAGAAATGACAACAGGGAATTGTTGGCCGATCCAGTAGCTTTTGATGGAGAGCGAGAAGTAAATATCACAGAGAGTATCAGAACAGCTCCTAGTTTTGTATTAAATAGCTTGGGAATTTTTGCTGAAGGAAACTGGGATGTCAATGAAAAATTAATACTCAGTGGAGGGGCGCGGTATGAAAAGATCTATGCCAATGTTGACGGGTGGCAAGGAAGTCCATTTACCAATTTCGTTGACTTTTTGGCAGGAATTCCTTTGGAGGAATTTGAAGGAGGTTCAAGCGATGCTTCAGATGTAGCATTTAATTTCGGAGTTCTCTATAAGGCTTCATCAGCAATTAGTTTCTTTGCTAACTTTTCTCAAGGCTTTACTATTCCTAGTTTGAGTTTTCTGGGGGGTAGTCAACCGGGAGACGTTAATGTTGCAATTGATAATGTAGTGGAACCAGAAAAGGTTGATAATTATGAAATTGGGGTGCGTGGCACTTGGAACTCAGTGCAGTTTACTGTGGCAGGTTATTATAACCATGCCGATAAAGGACAAAATTTATTTCTGGAGCCTGGTGTACTTACTACACAGTTTGTGAGGACTCCTCAACGAAACTATGGAGTAGAAGCTACTCTTGATTGGCAACCAGCTAATACCTGGAGTCTTGGTGGCACATTGAGTTGGATGGAAGGTGAGGGTGATTTTCCTGGGATAGAACGTAGTTGGCAACCTTTGAGTACTTTGGAGGTACAACCGATGAAGTTAACATTCTATTTAGAGAATCAAACTTTGCGTAGTTGGAAAAATCGCTTACAACTGTTATATGTAACTAATCGCGATCGAGCTTTTGATGATGGAGTAGACCAAGTTAGGATTGCTGGTTATACTACAGTAGATTTTATTAGCGTTCTTGATACTGGTTTGGGCAGATTAGAGGTAGGTATTGAGAACTTGTTAAACCATCAATATTTTCCTGTTGTTGCTCAACTCCGTTCTACAGACGTTCAAGAACAAAGGCATCTTGCAGCTCCCGGAAGGTCTCTTAGTATTCGTTATTTTCTGGATTTTTAGTAGTCGGTAGTCAGTAGTCAGTAGTCAATAGTCAGTAGTTAATAGTTAATAGGTATGAAGCACAGACATAACAAATTAAATATTCCCAGTGCGGGCATCTTGCCCGCGATAGCTGATCTCACCAAAGTGAAATCTGCTGTAAGTATATTTCGCTTTACTATAAGTTTTTTAATGCTTGTAACTTTAATCAGTTGTGCTTCCCCAACTACAAATTCTAGTTCTACATCGTCTGAACAGCAAAGTCCTGAAACAGTGACAGAGGAAGCCATAACTGTAACTGACTCTACCAATACTGAGATTGTTTTAGACAAAATTCCAGAGCGTATTTTGTGCCTCGATCCTGTCTGCCTAGATATTTTAGCTGAACTAGGAATAGAACCAGCGGGGATTTTACAAACTATGGCTGATTGGGTTCAAGAACCTCATATGTTTGGAGAGCAGGGTAAAAAATTTTCCCAAATTGCTAGTATAGGTGAGCTAGAGTCAAATTTAGAGCAAATTGTCCAACTCAAACCTGATTTAATCATTGGCCTTCCTATACACAAGAAAACAAGGGAAGCACTCAAAGGAGTTATTCCTTTTTATATGCTAGCGATGCCCGAAACTTATTCAGAGGCGATCGCTAACCTGAAAACTGTTGGACAACTTACAGGGAAGAATGTTGAAGCTGAAGCAGCAGCAAAAAAATTTCTGGATAAGTTAGCAACTTACAAAGCTAAATCACCCCAAAATCAAACCTTTCTGTTGATACATAGTCCAGCAGGAAATTTAGCCATATTTACAGACAAAGCTCTCAACTGTCGGTTCCTGAATCAAGTTGCTAATTGTTTGTCACCTGAGTACAATAGCAATTTAGTTGAAATACATGGTGGTGTTTCTTTTTCCCTAGAAAGACTTACAAAATTGGAACCGGACGTGATTTTTATCTCCTCTTATGATGTTGATAATTATGGAGAATTTGCAAATTATTCAGATAGTCCTTTGTGGCAAGAGTTAACAGCAGTGAAAAATGGGCGGGTTTATGGTGCTAACCCAGCGAAAATTATGGGTTTGGGAACTCGTGGTTTAGGTCTGTTGTTAGATCAAACTATGCCTAAGATTTATCCAGATGTGTTTTCGGAATAGCAATACTAAAGTGTATAGGGTAGGAACATAGTTCAATAATTAACAATTAATAATTTTTTTAGGGAACAGGGAAAAGGTAGAAATTTCAGTTTTAGGATTGGTATCCAATTTGGTTGAATAATTGTCCGAAGCAACGATAGGAAGCAATCTCGCACAACCGGATTTTATTATAACTAGGCAAAAAAAAATCCGTTTGGGGCAAAATTATGCTCTGAAATCTGTTGATTATTGAGAATAATTTTTATTTCTTGTTAAGAAGCAGTGTCAAAAAAGGGCGTTGCAGATTTGCGGGATGAATCTAGAGGGAACGGGCAAATCCCAAAACTTAAGATAGTGAATTAATAGTCGGATGGAATGTTTAAGCATCTCTATTGACTTGGAATCACACAAGGTCTTGCGA